>JALZOH010000410.1 GCA_030857305.1 Acidobacteriota bacterium | reverse complement strand
GATTCCGTCTCGCGGAAATCCGTTTGTTCAAGCCGTTCGTGGACGCGATTCAAAGTTTCCCGCAGACGAGATTTTTCAATCGGCTTTAACAGATAATCAACCGCGTTCGCTTCAAAAGCCTGCACCGCAAATTCATCAAAAGCCGTCACGAAAGCGACGAGCGGCATTTGCGATTTTTTCAGCGATTTGACGACTTCCAAACCCGTAATTTCAGGCATTTGCAAATCGAGCAAAGCTAAATCGGGCTTTTCTCTCTTAATCATTTCAAGGGCTTCCGCGCCGTTTTCCGCTTCGCCGACAACTTCTACATCTTCAAAATCCTGCAAAATCGCTTTTAAGAAAAAACGCGCCGGGCGTTCGTCTTCGGCAATAACAATTCGGAGTTTCGTATGCATAAAATTTTCGGTTTCGCCGGTGTAGAAATCACGATTTGCGAAATTTGGAATCTGAAATTTCCATCTTTATTTCGGCTCGCGTGCCGCTTCCTGTTTGGCTTTTAATTTCCAAAGTGCCAGCGTCGCCGTAATAAGAGCGTAATCTTTGCTCGATATTATTTAGTCCGACGCCTTTTTGTTTATTTTGCGTTAACGATTCTTCGGTTACCCCCGCGCTCAAATCAATTACGCTTAGCTTTAAGAAAACTTTTTCAGCTCGGTTTTCCAATTTGGCGCGGATAGAAATTTTACCGCCATTTTTTCCCTTCGAGATGCCGTGTTTTACGGCATTCTCAACCAAAGGTTGCAAAATCAACGCGGGAATGCGTATTTTTTCCAGTTCTATTGCAACATCAATTTCTACTTCGAGCCGCTCTTCAAAGCGCGCGCGTTCAATTTCCAGATATGATTTTATAAATTCGATTTCCTCGCCGAGCGTTGTAAATTCGCTGCTTGCCTTTAAAACTCGCCGCAAAAGCTGCGTTAATTTCATCAACGTGACAAAGGCTTTTTCCGGCGCGGTTTGAATTAAATAACCGATGGTTGTTAAGGCGTTGAAAAGAAAATGCGGATTGATTTGGGCGCGTAATGCGCTTAACTGTGCTTCGGTTGCCAGTTTGGAAAACTCCTGCTCGCGCAATTTTTGGTTGTAACGCTCGTCGGTAACGCGCAAAGCGTCAATTCTTCGCGCCGCTAAAAGCGCGACCGCTCGCAGCGCTTCAATGTCGTCGGAGAGCAATCGTCGCCCGCCGAAAAAGCCGCTGAGATGAATCTCGTAAAAAGGATTTTCAACGGTCGGCACAAAAATTTTTGCTTGATGCGCGTCAAAATTTACGACTGACAAATTCATTTCCGTTTCATTCTTAAAAATCTCTTTCCAATCCGCTCTTTCAACCGTAAGGGAAGCGGCAAGTTTTTGACAAATCGCGTTCAGCACATTTTCAACCGTTTCTTGCCTTTCGATAACGCTTGAAATTTCAAGGCGAAGATTTTCGTAATCAGCGCGGCGCAAAATGATTTTATCCACGAACCAAACGGCAAGTCGGTGCAAATTTGGATAAACAAGAGCCGTTGTCATCCACAAAGTCAAAACAATAACCGCCGCCTGCACGTCGTTTCGGTCGTGCGTTTCATGCCAAGCCAGGAGCGGGACAGCGACAAAAACATATAAGCCGAAAGCCATCGAAGCGAGCAGCATTAAGGACAAAGCCCGTTTCAAAAATAAATCGGCGAAGGCAAAACGGTAATCTTGTAAAAGAATAGCCAGCACGAGCGGCAGCGACGATTGGTGCGCGACGAGTTCGACGAGCCAAGAGCTTTCCTCTCGCTGCGAACTTAAATGCAGCGCCGAAACCGCGAAAATCAACAAAGCGGTAATCCAGATTGTTTTATTTTCCAGCGTTTGTCTGAGGTTGAAAATTAAAAGTCCGCCGAGAAGAGCAAGCGAGCCGAACGTCAAAATTTGCAGTGCTAAACTCGAAGGCGCAGCCGAATAAAAAACGACTGATTGAATATGCAGCAAACTTGCCAGAAAACTTAATCCGTATGCCGCGAAAGCCAGCCACCGCACATTTGCGTTTCCGCTTTCGGAATTTTTCCACGCCGAATGAACAACCACCGACGGCAAAAATCCAAGCGCCGAATAAGAAATCATCAGCAAAATCGGCGAAGCGTTTCCCGCCCCGAAATCTTTCCAGATTAAAACGCTGAGTTCGCCGACATTCCAGAGCAAGCCTAAAATCGCAGTCACGAAAAGCAAAAAATCAAACGAAAAACTCCGCTTGTTTTTGCGATGTCGCACAACCATCACAAACAAAAGCGTATAGAGAGCGACTCCGACGGTGAAACCCAAAAGATTAATTAATGATGCCGTGTTTAGTGAATTCATCTAAAAGTATTAGATTGAAAAACGAACTGAAAGGCAAGGTTTCGATTGGCAGTTGTGATTTATTTGCTGATTTTTACTTTTTCGCGGTATTGATTGATGGCGACATAGACGACTTCGGCTTCCGTTACGCGAATGGCTTGACCGTGACTGCCGACTCGCTGCGCTTCGACAACCACGCGAATAGTGGCGGACGAATTCCCGACTTTTATGGTTTCAGCGTAAAAACTCACAAGGTCGCCGACAAAAACCGGCTCAAGAAAGATAATTTCCTTCATCGCCACCGTGACAAAACGGTCGTGTCCCGTATGCCGGACGGCTTCAACGCCGCCTGCCACATCAATATAACTCATGATAATTCCGCCGAAAACCGTGCCGTGCGCGTTGGTGTCGCGCGGCATCATCGTAATGCGAATTGCTACTTCGCGCTCGGTTTCAAGCGATTGATTCGCAGTTTCAGTAGATTCTTTTTCCTTGTCCATCCTCTTCACCTTTGTTAATTTTCTCTAATGTCCAATCGCGCACGGCATTTTTTAACTCTTCTAAATGCTTATCAAAAAAATGCCCGCAGTTTTCAAAAACTATTAATTTTGTATCGGTGTTTTCAGCAACTTGTGCGACCAGCGAAGTTAAACTTTCAATCGAGCCGAATTCATCTCTATCACCGTGAACAAACAAAACGGGCTTGTG
>JALZOH010000409.1 GCA_030857305.1 Acidobacteriota bacterium | reverse complement strand
TGATAACACCGCCCGCCGAGCGTCCGTATTCGGCTGAATAGTTTGATGTATTAACTTGAAACTCACGAATTGACGATTGACTGATAACATAATTAATGCGGGTGCGTCCGCGTTCTTCCGAGAAAAACGCCTGGTTGTTGTCGCCGCCATCAACTGTGCTGTTATTAAGGAGACCGGAAATGCCGCGAAATGAAATTAAACCGAAAGTTCCGTCGGGAACGGTTGCCGGTGTTAAAAGCACGAAGTTTGACGCGCGTCGTCCGTTAATCGGCAATTCATTAATCGAAGTTTGGTTTATATTAACGGCATTTGCATTATCATTAGTATTAATGACCGGAGCTTCTGCTATTACTTCAACTACCGCACTTTGTCCAGCAATAGCCAAAGTTGCATCAAGGGGTGTCGTTTGACCGACTTCAACTACTACTCTCTGAGCGGTAAAATCGCCGAATCCCGATTGATTAACTACTACGTTATATGTACCGGGTTGTAAATTATTAATTACAAACGTTCCGTTGCCGTCGCTAGTTACGGTTTCGGTGCTGTTAGTTCCGATGTTGGTTGCCGTTATGGTTGCATTTGGAACGATAGCTTTTTGCGGGTCGGTAACCGTACCACGAATACCACCAGTTACTGTTGATTGGGCAAAAATTTGCCCAATGCCTAAAAATAGGCAGAACATACTTGTTATTAATAATTTCATTGAAAAGTTTGAAAAGTTTTTAGTCATCAATTTCTTGACCTCTTTAATTTTTTTTTAAATTTGAAACAAAATTGCTTTGTTTTATAAGAAAGTGTTTAAATTTCGAGTTTTGAATTTTTATCTCGTTTTTTGGATTTCAAGTTCTGAAAATTTTAGTTTTTGCACTTTCAGAACAATATTCAGATAAATAGCTTAAGTGTGTTAAGTGCCCTCATACCGCACCTTTAGCTGCTCATAGCCGATGGCTATGAGAAAAACTATAATCAATTCTTGCAAAGGAAAATAAACTTGTTAAAAGTATTTAGGCAAATTCGGTTCCTTATTTTAACTGATAAACTTGTCGTCCGAAACTCAAAATTATCCTAGCATAAAGTTAATTTTATGTTAAGGATTTGTTTTATTTTGAAAATCGCGAATTTATTTTTATTAAATAATTTAATATTAACAATCATAATTTGCCGAAGCGAAATTTTCGCTTGGTTTTTGTATTATCTTTTGCAACCTTTTAATAAATAGATTGGTCTAAATGTTCAGCCGAATAAGTTGTTTTTTGAAATTTGGGCTGCGATTTTATTAATTACGATAAATGTATTTTGAGCGATTTGAGCGATTACGTAAGATTTGCAAAAATAAAAGAGCTTAAAATATAAGTTTTTGAGAACCAAATTAACGCTGTCCAGTTTAATTGAGCAAAAATAAGATGAGCGGTTTAAGCGATTTTTATATGCTTGACTTTTTTATTATTGTAGTTTAGATTATTCGGACGCGAAAAGAATTGTCTTTAGCTCTACAGGATTTTGGTAAGGTAGTAATTTTTAATCAGAGAGTAAGGGGGATGTAGATATGTCACGTTTAGCGTATTCAGTAATTGAAAATAAAAATCATTTGCATCAGCGAATAATGGCAAGTTTGCCGGTGCAGGCGAGTTGGACGGATCAGGAAAGCGGAGAAACAATTTCGGTTTCGGGTTTAACCGAAAATCTTGGCGAAAATAGCGCGTTGGTCAACTTAGACGTTTTGCCGCCGGTCGGTAGTGAAGTCCGGTTACAGATATTTGATGAAGATAAAACCGTAATTGATGTTCCGACACAAGTAATTCGGGTAGAGCGCGACCCGAGCAAGCCGCTTGCCGCGCTTTCCGTGTTGGAAAATGTAAAGAAATGGAAGCAGAATGCTTTATCTGCTGCCCAAGATTGGGTGACAAAGCATTGGCAACTTAATTACGAGGAAGAATGGATTAACTAATTTTAACTTTTTATCTTTTTAGATTTAGATAAGCTTGAGCGGAGAATGTTTTAGATATATTCTCCGCTTTTGTTTTGGAATTAAAACCCGAAGAAGGCGAACGAAAAAAAGTGTTGCAGCATCTCTATACCCGATGAAAAAGATAAATTCCGCAATCTTAGTGTTAATATTTGCAAGTTTTATTTTTGCGCAACAAGTGCAGCGAAAACCTTTGACACAAACCGAATATGTCAAAATGCTCTACGATTTACAAAAAAATCCCGCGAAAAAAAATGATTTAATCGAAGCTGTCCGACAGCGCGGAATCGGTTTTGAATTGACCGACGGTTTGCGCTCTTTGACAACTTCTAAAGGTCGCAATGATGCCGAACTGAAACGCACGCTGGAAGAAGCCGCGCGCCGTCGTCAAAATCCAGTCGATGCAAAATTACCTTCTTCTAAGGAAGCGGACGAGGTTCTTTCAAAAGCGCGTCAGGCGGCTTTGACGGCGGTTGAAGAAATGCCCGATTTTGTCGTAAAGCAGTTAATCAATCGTTCAGCCGCATATGCCGGAACAAATAATTTTCGGAATCTCGACCGGCTGGTCGTGGCGGTTAGTTATCGTTCGACAGGTCAGGAAGATTACCGGGTTTTGTCTCGCAATGGAATCGTAGAAATTAATACAAAGTCAAAACAAACTTATGAGGAAGTCGGCGGTACAAGTTCAACCGGCGAATTCGTGACGGTTTTAGCGAAAATATTTAAGCCTGAAAGCGAGACCAAGTTTAATCTTATTGATACCGATACTCTGCGAACTCGGCGCACTTTGATATTCGATTATCAAATCGAGCGTGACCGGGCGCAGCAGCGAATTACTGCTACCGCCTATTCAGTTAATACGGCGATTACCGGAATGAAAGGAAAAATTTGGATTGACCGAGAAAACTTCCGTGTTCTTCGCATTGAAAGCGCGGCAACGGAAATTCCGGATGATTTTCCGATTCGTTCTGCAAACAGAACAATTGATTATGACTGGGTAACGATCAGCAACGAAAAATATTTGCTGCCGTCGCTTTCAGATGTGCGTCTGACGTCAAG
>JALZOH010000408.1 GCA_030857305.1 Acidobacteriota bacterium | reverse complement strand
TTCGCTGCTCATATAAACACTCAAGACCGGAAAACCACCTGATTCAAGGGCAGTAATTTTTTCCAATAAATCATTTAGCTTCATAAAAAATTCCCCTGTTCGTATAATATAAGATAAAAAGAATAACGGCGTAGTTCACCGGGCGCGAAACCGGCAACACGCAACCTAAAATTTAATCAAGCAAGCTGAACAAGAAAGTAACTGTTTCGCGCTCCGGTGCAATGACTTGTTATGCTGCTCCTGTTTAATCAGCTTTTTTCGCCTTTCCAGAATCATAGACGTTGATGGATACCACTCTTGCACTATCTGGAATCAAGCTTTGGTTTCGTGTTCGATACCATTCATCTGAAGGTTTAGAGAAATCAAGCTCAAAGCTGATGCCTAAATCCTCAACATTAGCAAAAAGCGATCCTTCACCGAAATCTATCCAACTCACCTTATATGTTTTTCTAATTTCACCAAGCGTCGATCCGATGCCAATGCCCTTACTAGTCTTAAATCTCATATCTTTGACACGAATACCACCGACAATCCAATCGTTTTCTTTATCAATGGCTACTGTTATTGAAGGTTCAACATTCTGCAACTTACCATTTAAGTAGATTTCAAGCAGCGGAGAAAACATGCCTTCAGGATACTGAGCAGTAAGTTTGGTTAATCGAGGCTCATACTTCGTATGCAGGGCATCTATGGTCATGCCGATTTCTATTCCACCTGCTTTATTCTTTGAGAGAAGAAAACTGTCTTGACCCTTGACTATCTGAGCGCCAACTGAAGTAAAAAGCAGTATGATAAGGCTTAATAGTATTGATTTCATAATTTGACCTCCTCAAAATACCCAAAGCAGTATAACTTTGTATTCTACTGAATTTTAGTTTTCTTATACCGAATTTTTTATACAATCATTAACAAATAAAAGTCAACAAATAATATGGCTTTGTCGATTGTTTAGCATAACTATTCGGTCAAATTATAATTCCGTTTAAAAAATTCAACCGAATTACTTTTTAACAACTTTATGTGATTAATTCAGTTTCCGTAACGCTTTTCATTGCCGCTTCAAATTGGTAAAATAATTGTTTCGCCAATACACGATATTTTTATCTATCCAACAAGAATGAGTATTAAAAAAATTACGGTGCGCGGTGCGCGTCAGCACAATCTAAAAAATATTAATGTCGAGATTCCGCGCGATCAATTAACGGTTATCACGGGGCTTTCCGGTTCGGGGAAATCGAGTCTGGCTTTCGATACGATTTATGCGGAAGGTCAACGCCGTTATGTCGAATCGCTTTCGGCTTATGCGCGCCAGTTTCTCGACCAGCTTGAAAAGCCGGATGTCGATTCGATTGAAGGACTTTCGCCCGCTATTTCGATCGAGCAGAAAACCGTTTCGCGCAGTCCTCGTTCGACGGTTGGGACGGTGACGGAAATTTACGATTATCTGCGGCTGCTTTTTTCATCCATCGGTCAGCCGCATTGTCATCAGTGCGGAGCGCCGATTACGCGCCAGACGGTTGAACAAATTGTCGCCAATATTTTGGAAATGCCGGAAGGTGAGCGCGTGATGATTCTGGCGCCAATGGTGCGCGGACGCAAAGGCGAATTTAAAAAAGAACTCGAAAAACTTCACAAAGACGGCTTTATCCGCGCCCGCATAGACAACGAGCTGCGCGCGCTCGACGAAGAAATAAAACTCGACAAACGCAAAAATCATACGATCGAAGTAGTTGTTGACCGCCTTCTGATCAAAGAAGGAATCAAGGAGCGTCTCACGGAATCGGTCAAAACCGCGCTCCAAATTACCGGCGGCGCAGTTTTAATATCTGTTGTTGACGGCGAAGAAAAACTTTATTCCGAAAAAATGGCGTGTGTCAATTGCGGCATCAACATTGCTCAACTCGAGCCGCGTTCCTTCTCCTTCAATTCATCTTACGGCGCGTGCAAACGCTGTCAGGGTTTGGGCACGGTGCTGGAAATAATTCCTTCAAAGATTATCTCGGATGAAAGCCAAACGGTCGGGAAACTCAAGTTTCTGGGCGATACGGACAAACAGGGGGCGAAGTTTTTGCAAACGGCTTTAACGGCGATTATCGAGAAATTTACTGACGAAGATAAATTAACCGATTGGAATGACATTGAAGGCAAAAGTAAAATGGCAAAAGGCAAAAGTAAGGAATATGCGGAAACTTCGTTTGCTGATTTACCAGCAGAGATTCGTGATGCGTTTTTTTACGGCACAAATAAACGTCTGACTTTTCGGCAGGGAACTTATGTTTACGAAAGCGATTGGAAGGGCGCGTTGCGGGCGATGCGCGAGCGGCTTGAAAATCCGCCTTCGGAAAAAATTCGCGCTGCGCTGGAAGAATTAGTTTCGCCTGTCGAGTGCGACGAATGCAACGGTAAACGCTTGCAGCCGGAAAGCTTAGCGGTCAAAGTCGGTGGACTCGGAATTGACGATTATGTCAGCCTGACAATTGAAGAATCGCTGAAAAAATCGGTTCAAATCAACTTGACAGAGCGCGAAGAGAAAATTGCCGGATTAGTTCTGCGCGAAATTCGGGATCGTCTCAAATTTCTGCAGGCGGTTGGTTTGGGTTATTTAACGCTTGACCGCGCTTCGCAAACTTTAAGCGGCGGCGAAGGTCAGCGCATCCGTCTGGCGACGCAAATCGGCTCGCAGCTGCGCGGCGTCCTTTATGTTTTGGACGAGCCTTCAATCGGGCTTCATCCGCGCGATAACCAAAAACTTCTCGGTACTCTGCGCGAACTCAGAGATTTGGGCAATACGGTTCTGGTCGTCGAACACGATGAAGAAACGATTGAGCACGCCGATTTTGTGATTGACCTTGGACCGCTCGCGGGCACGCACGGCGGGGAAGTCGTCGCCACTGGAACGCCGAAAGAAATTATCAAAAATAAAGGTTCGCTCACCGGACAGTATCTTTCGGGCAAATTAAAAATTGAAGTTCCGAAAATGCGCCGGGCGGCAAACGGCAAAAACATTTCCGTCAAAGGCGCGCGCGCCCA
>JALZOH010000407.1 GCA_030857305.1 Acidobacteriota bacterium | reverse complement strand
CCGAAGCAGTCGAGATAACGATTGCCCGCGTCGTCCCAAACGTATTCGCCTTCACCTCGAACGAGCGCGATGGGTTCTTGATAATAAGTGGCGACCGCCGGAAAAAGAAATTCCTTATGTTTGCGGATGGCTTCCGAAACTGTTGTTTTTTGTTCTGTTGGATTCATAATTTTTATTTCAAAACTTTCGCGTCGTGGACGATTTTTCCGCCGACGATGGTTAAAATGCTTTGTGTTTTCGGCAGTTCGGGAACGGGCGCGGTGAAAATGTTCTGCGACAAAACGGTCACATCCGCTAATTTGCCTTTCGTTAAAGTGCCTTTTTCCTGTTCGCCGAATTCGGCGTAAGCTGAATAGAAAGTGTAGGCTTTGACGGCTTGTTCGCGGGTGATGGCTTCGCCCGGTCGCGCCGGATTTATCGCGGCGAGCATTATATTCAGATACGGATTCATCGCGCCGTCCGAGCCGAGCGCGAATGGAATGCCGGCATCAATGAGCGAACGCGCTGTCAAAAATTTCGTCTGCGGCGAATAGCGAGCGTAAATCATCTCGACGGTTGAAAAATGCGTCGGGTTCTGCACGACAACTACGCCGAGTTTTTTCGCTCGTTCAATTAAATCGCCGCTTACGCCGTCGCCGTGCTCGATGCGAACGCGCTTTTGCCGCCAGTCGATTTTTCCCGCGCCGACCGCCTCCAGTGCGTCGAGAACCAGTTCAATGGTGCGGTCGCCCGCGCAGTGAAAAAGAATTTGCTGCTTGAAACGGAGCGATTCACGAACCATTTCGGGAATTTCACTTTCGGGAAAATTCAATCTGCCGCGCCAATCGGGTCGGTCTTGATACGGTTGGCGCAAAGCCGCGCCGCGCTCGTACGGCGTTCCGTCCAAAACCCATTTGATGCCGCTCGCTCTGACTTTCGAGTTTGGGAAATTGAGTTTGGAAAGCATTTGAAACTCGGACAAATCGCGTTTTGTCGGCGAAGTCATCGCAAAGGGAATGGCGCGAACGCGAATCGGTAAATCGGCTTTGACCAAAAGTTTGGCGAAACGGTCAACCGGCATCGAAGACATAATCTGCATCGAAGTTATTCCGAAACCAATCGCTTCATCAGCCATTTTCTTCAACTCTTTAATTGCGTCCGCATCTGAAACCTGATTTGCCAGAATCCGATTCGGCTTCCATTCGGCGTATTCCCAAAATTTGCCGTTGATTTTCTTTGAACCGGCAATTCGTTCAAAAAGTCCGCCCATCGGGTCTGCTTCTTCGTCGGTAATCTGCAAAAGCGGCATCGCCTGCGAGTTGACGATGTAGCCGTGACCATAAAAGGCGCGAAGCAAAACCGGATGATTCGGCGCGATTTTGTCGAGCGCGGAGCGCGTCACCTGTTCGTTCAAAACAACGGTCGAGCCGACATAGCCGAAAATCCAGCTTCCCGCCGGAGCTTGTTTAACCGCCGCTTCGACTGTTGCCGATGTTTCTTTCCAATCCGGCTCAAGCGTTGCAAATTGCAGATTAAAACCTTTCGGGTCAGGCATAAAATGAAAATGCGCGTCGTTAAATCCGGGCGTGACGACGCGCATTTGCAAATCAATCAGCCGCGTTTTCGCGCCCGCAAGTTTTTTGATTTCTTCATTTGAACCGACCGCTAAAATACGCTCGCCGCGAATAGCAATCGCTTCCGCATTCGGTTGTTTCGTGTCGGAAGTGAAAATTTTCCCGTTATACAAAATCAGTTCGGGCGTGGTTTGTTTCGCCAAAACCGAAAAATTAACGGAAATCCCAAATATTAAAAGAAGTAGTAAATTTTTCATTTTGTTATCTGTCACAAATGTTTGAGCGCGGGAAGAACTTGTCTTCCCGCGCTCAACATTATTTCAATCAAAACAGCGAACCGTTATCACTGCTTCCCATCATCGCGCGTCTGACGAGCGGAATCGGCGGACCGCCGTAGGTTAAAAATTGGTCGTGAAATTGTTTCCAGCCGCTGCGCCCGCCCCGTGAAGCCGTCCAATCTTCGCGCAGTTTGCGAATCATCAATTTGCCCATCGTGTAATTCAGATAAGCCGGGTCGAACGTGCCGCGATTGGCTTGCTGCTCGGCATTGCCTTCGTCCTGCAAGCCCTGTTCGACAAACATTTTCTTCGATTCTTCAACTGTCACTCCTTTCGTGTGCATTCCGATTGTCGAAAGGAAGCGTACGTTTCGCAAAAGTGCTTCCTGCAATTGTCCGAGATGTAATTCCGGGTCGCCCGCGCCGAGTCCCGCGTCATACATCATTTCTTCCGTATAATGCGCCCAGCCTTCGGCAAAAGCGTAACCGACGAATACTTGACCGAATTTTGATTTGGAACGGTTAGCGTGTAAAAATTGCAGAAAATGTCCGGGATAACCTTCGTGAACCGATGTGAAAAGCAAACTTCCTTTGCCCGGAATGTATGCGTCCTGTTTTTCTTTCGACCAGGACGGGTCGGGCGGCGAAACGTAGTAAACCGACGGCAGATTTGTTTCATACGGACCCGGAATGTTGATATACGCGAAATTCCAGGCTTTATACGGCGGTGCCTGCGCGACTTTGCATTCTTCCGTGCCGGGAATGGAAACAACGTCTTTTTCCTGGATAAATTTTCGCAAATCGGCAAGCTGTTTCGTCGCCGCTTCGACTACATCTTTGCCTTCGGCTTTGCTCGCCGAAACCTGCGCGTTACATTCCGGCAAAGTTTTGCCGGGCGCAAATTTTTCGCATTCCTGTTTGAACGCATCCAGATTTTTCTGCAAATCCTGTTTGGCGATTTCTTCTAATTTGACCAAATCAATATCCACGCCTTCAGTCTGTTTGAGCATCTGCTTGAATTTGTCCGCGCCGAGCGCGAAATTATCCGTCGCCGATTTTTCCTGTTCACCGAGCCACGAATCAAATTCTTTCACGGCTTTTATCGCGCCGTCGTTCGCTTCTTTGAAATCCTTTTGCGACTGTTCATCTTTGACGGATGCAAAAACCGTCGGAACGTCTTTTGAATAAAAATCCGCCAGCCCG
>JALZOH010000051.1 GCA_030857305.1 Acidobacteriota bacterium | reverse complement strand
CGCCGAAGCTTACGCGCTATATCTGCGCGCGCGCTTTCATTATTTCAAAATAACGCCGCCCGAAATGCGCAAGTCCATCGAATTCTATCAACAAGCGATTGGTATTGATCCGAATTACGCGCTCGCTTATGCGGGAATGGCTGACGCCTACCGAACGATGGCGATTGCGGGACACGCGCCGCCGAAAGACGTTTGCCCGCGAGGGAAAGCTCTGGCGAAGCGGGCTTTGGAAATTGACGAAACCTTAGCCGATGCCCACGTTGCTCTGGGTTGGCTCGAAATGTTTTACGATTGGGACTGGGCGAACGCCGAAATTCGGTTTAAACGCGTCATCGAACTTGCTCCGAATAATTCCGAAGCTCATCGAGGCTACGGGCATTTGTTATCAGTCACAGCGCGGCACGAAGAATCCGTTGCGGAAGGCAGAAGGGCGAGAGAACTCGCCCCGCTCACATTAATTACCGCCGCTCTCGAAGGTCAGTATTTATTTTACGCCGGACGTTTGGACGAGGCGACTGACCGATTAAATAAAACTCTGGAACTCGACCCCAACTTTTGGGTCGCCCTCAACGCTTTGGGTCGCGTCTATATTCTTCAGGGACGCTATGATGAAGCGATTGCCGTTATTACCAGAGCCAAAGCGCTCGCCGAAGGCAGCCACGAACCGACGGCGCAGTTAGGCTACACGCTGGCAAAATCGGGAAGGCAAAAAGAAGCGCGGGCGATGCTGGAAGAATTGAAATCGTCTTCGACCAAAAACTATGTTCCCATGTATTTTATCGCTATGATTTACAACGGCTTGGGCGAGAGAGAGGAAGCCTTAAATTATCTGGAAAAATCGCTTGAGGAACGCGAAGCGCAAATGACGTTTATTAAAATTGATACGCGTTGGGATTGGCTCCGCACCGAACCGCGCTTTATTGATTTAATGCAGCGAATGAATTTTTGATTAGCTGAGAAGATTAAAATGAAAATAGCTTTAATTGGCTACGGGGCAATGGGAAAACTCATTGAAACTTTAGCTGAAAACGAAAATCATGAAATCGCGGTCGTTATTGACGAGGCGAGCGCGAATCCGAGCGCCGAAAAATTAGCCGAAAAGTTAAAAGGCGCAGATGTGGCAATTGATTTTTCCGTTGCGGAAGCAGTGAAACGAAACGTCGAAGCGTGTATGTTTGCAAAAACGCCGCTTGTCGAAGGCACGACAGGTTGGAACGCTGAAAGAGAAACGATTAAAAAAATAGTTGTGGAAAAAAACGGCGCGTTCGTCTTCGGCGCGAATTTTTCAATCGGCGTGAATTTGTTTTATCGAATCGCAGATTTTGCATCCGAGCTTTTCGGTAAATTTGAAGATTACGAAGCATTCATCGAAGAACAACATCACTCGCGCAAAAAAGACGCGCCTTCGGGAACAGCTTTGAAATTAAAAGAAATCGTTGCAAAAAATATCGAAAAAGATTTTAGCGTTTCTGCAACTCGCGCCGGAAATATTCCAGGAACACACCGCGTCGGTTTTGACGGAAACGCCGACCAAATTTTATTAGAACATTTCGCGCGTTCAGGTAAAGGCTTTGCTTCGGGCGCGATTCTAGCAGCAAAATGGATTGTCGGCAAAAAAGGGTTTTATGAATTTACGGATGTGGTGGACGAGATTTTGAAAAAAGAATAAGTTTAGAAACACCGATGAATTTTTTTCTATATTTTTTATATCTGAATGTAAAGTTTTAAGGCGAAAAACTATGACGATGAAGATTGATTGGCTGCGCGGCTGTGGAACTGCTTTGATAACACCGTTTAACAATGACGGCTCGATTGACGACGATTGTTTCAAACGATTGGTAACGCGCCAAATCAAAAACGGCGTACAGATTTTGATTCCGTGCGGCACGACGGGCGAAGCCGTCACGATGTCGGAAGAAGAAAAAATTCACGTCGTCCGAATGACGATTGAAGCCGCGCATAAATTGGGCGCGAAGGTCATTGCCGGAACGGGCAGCAGCAACACTGCCGCGACGATTGATTTCACCAGAAAAGCACGCGAACTCGGCGCGGATGCCGCGCTTGCCGTCGCGCCGTACTACAACAAACCGACGCAGGAAGGCTTGTTCGCGCATTTCGCGGAAATCGCTAAATCGGTTAAAAAATTTCCGCTGATGCTTTACAACGTGCCGGGCAGAACCTGTTCAAACATCTCTGCGGAAACGACCTTAAGATTAGCCGAAGAATTTGAAAATATCGTTGCGACCAAAGAAGCATCCGGCAATTTCTCACAGATTATGGAAATCATCGCCAAACGTCCCAAAAATTTCAAAGTTTTTTCCGGAGACGACGCGACGACTTTACCTTTGATTAGCGTCGGCGCAGACGGACTCATTTCGGTTTGCTCGAATGAAATTCCGAATGAAACCTCAAAAATGGTCGCAAAGGCTTTGGACGGCGCGTGGACTTCGGCAAGGAAACTTCATTACAAAATTTTGCCTTTGATGGAAGCTAATTTTACCGAAGCGAGTCCTGCGCCGTGCAAATTCGTCATGAAGGAAATGGGATTGTTGGAAGAAAATCTAAGACTGCCGCTTGTGCCAGTTACCGAACCAACGCGCGAGAAATTGAAAGAGATTTTGAAGGAGTTGAGATGATTAGTCGCTAAAAGCGACCAAATTTAATAGCGTCAGGAGAATCCCGACGATTCAACTGCCAAAGCTTAACGAATTAAATTGATGAAAAAAATACTTTCCGTTTTTCTAATATTGTTGCTTTTTGTTTTGTCTATTGAAGCGCAAACCAAACCGCGAGCGCGTGATTTAGGCGTTCCGTTTGAAGGCATAACCGGACAATTCAATGCGATTACGGATGTCAAAGGTGTCGAAGTCGGCTACACGACGCTGATTTCCGGCGACGGAAAAAAAGCGATTCGCACAGGCGTAACGGCGATTTTGCCGCATGGGAAAAATTTCAGCGGGCGCGTTTTCGCCGCCTGGCATACGTTAAACGGCAACGGCGAGATGACCGGCACAACTTGGGTTGAGGAATCCGGCGGACTCGGTTCGCCGATTATGATTACCAATACGCACAGCGTCGGCGTTGTGCGCGACGCGGTAATTGAATGGGGCGTGAGAAAAAGCAGCGGCGGTAATTACTCGGGCGATTTGAGTTTGCCGGTCGTTGCTGAAACTTACGACGGATTTTTGAGCGACATTAACGGTTTTCACGTTAAAAAAGAACACGTCTTCACCGCGCTCAACGGCGCGAAAACAGGCGCGATTTCGGAAGGAAACGTCGGCGGTGGGACGGGAATGGTCGCCCATCGTTTCAAAGGTGGAACAGGAACCGCATCGCGCATTTTGGAAGCGAAATTTGGCGGTTATACGGTCGGCGTTTTAGTACAAGCAAATTACGGTTCGCGGCAATTGTTTCAGGTCGCCGGAGTTCCGGTCGGAAAGGAAATCACCGATTTGCTGCCGACCGAAGGAAAGGAAACTGCAAGTCTTTTGCCGCTTAAAAGGAAAACGGGCGATGAAGGGCAAGGCTCAATTATTGTCGTTGTGGCGACGGATGCGCCTTTGTTGCCACATCAGCTTAAACGACTAGTTAAAAGAGTTTCGCTCGGTGTAGGCAATGTCGGCGGACGCGGCGAGAATTCGTCGGGCGATATTTTTATCGCTTTTTCCACTGCCAATGCAGCCGAAATCAGCAAAGACGCCGGATTGTCAAATATAACGATGCTGCCGAACGAGCGCGTCAATCAATTATTTTGGGCGACCGCGCAGGCAACCGAAGAAGCAATCTTAAATGCGATGGTCGCGGCGGAAACGATGAAGGGCTTTGGCGGCAACACGGTCTTTGCCTTGCCGCACAACAGATTAAAAGTTATTTTGAAAAAATATAATCGACTTCAAGAAACTAAAAAATGAATTTACAAGAAAAAATTGAAACACTATTTACGAAATCTGAATTCGATGCGCAAGACCATACGGTATTTAACGATTTCAAAACCGAACTGCGCGAAGGCAGAATTCGTTCCGCCGAAAAAGACGAAAGCGGAAACTGGAAGACAAATGTTTGGGTAAAACAGGGAATTCTTGCCGGTTTCAAAATGGGTGAGATGGTGACAATGTCGTTTAGCGGCGAGACGTTTCAGTTTTTCGACAAAAATACTTTTCCGCTGCGCCCGATGAATTTAGATGATAAAATCCGCATCGTTCCCGGCGGTTCGACAATTCGCGACGGATCGTTTGTGGGCGAAAACGTCGTTTTGATGCCGCCGTGTTACGTCAATGTCGGCGCGTATGTGGACGAAGGCACGTTGATTGATTCACATGCCCTCGTCGGTAGCTGCGCGCAAATCGGCAAGCGCGTTCATCTTTCGGCGGCGGCGCAAATCGGCGGCGTGCTTGAGCCGATAAATGCCAATCCCGTCGTTATCGAAGACGATTGTTTAATCGGCGGAAACACGGGCGTTTACGAAGGAACGATTGTACGGGAGCGGGCAGTACTTGCTTCGGGCGTTATTTTGACGCGCTCGACTCCGGTTTTCGATTTGGTGAAAGGCGAGATTTATAAATCGGACGGCGCGAAGTCTCTGGAAATTCCGGCGGGCGCGGTTGTTGTACAAGGTTCGCGGGCTATTACGAGCGGCTTCGGTAAAGAAAACGGCTTGTCAATCTACGCTCCCATTATCGTCAAATACCGCGACGAGCGCACGGACGCGGCGACGAAGTTGGAAGATTATTTAAGATGATACATGAGAAAAATAATTTTAGCTTTAGCAATGAGTTTAGACGGCTACATCGCCCGTGAAAACGGTGATGTAGATTGGCTTCGGATGGAAGATTTGACGGAAGCGGCAGACGAAATGAAAGAGTTTTTCGCGTCCGTTGACGTAATTCTTTGGGGACGTAAAACTTACACCAAAGGTTTAGAAATGGGTGGCGATATAGGAATGTATGGTAATAAAATAAAGAATTATATTTTCTCGCGCACCCCTCAGACAAGTGAACACGAAAATTTGCAATTCGTTTCCGAAAACGTTAATGAATTTGTCAGAGATTTGAAACGCCAGGAAGGCAAAAACATTTATCTGATGGGCGGTGGAATTTTAGCAAAAACTTTTTTTGAAGCGGGTTTAATTGACGAAATTATTCTTAGCATTCAACCGACAATTTTAGGCACAGGTATTTCGCTTTTTCTGCCGCACGATAAGCAAACAGAGTTGGAATTAACTGACGTTAAAACGCGCAAAAGCGGAAGCGTTCAAATTTCTTACCGCATGAAAAAAAGATAAGGGAGTTTGTTATGAGCGTAAAAGTTTCACAAATGACGGTTGACGAGTTGCGCGAAATGATTGGCGTGGTCGTCGAAGAAAAATTACAAAGCTTGTTTGCCAATGAAGACGATTTGGAATTTACCGATGAATTAAAAGAAATTCTTGCCCGCCAAGGTGAACGGATTAAAAACGGTGACCGCGGCGAAGCATTAGAAGATGTCGTTGCGCGGCTTGGTTTGGATTAGTTATGTATGAAATTCGTTTGTTTGAAGAAGCAAGGCGCAATCTTGAACGACTTGATAAAACAATTGCCCGTCGGGTTATAAGAAAATTAAATTGGCTGGCGGAAAATGGGGAAATGATAGGGCTAAAAGGTTTGAGAAAAAATCTTTCCGGCTTTGCTAAACTCCGCGAAGGTGATTACCGCATTATTTATCAAGTTTCACACGAAGAAGAAATAGTATTTATTCGCTTTATCGGTCATCGAAGTGAAGTTTATAAAAACAAATGAACGCTTTAGCAAAAGAAAAAATGCAATTACAATTACCGCGCCGTCTGCGAGGCGTTCAACCGACTTTGATTCGTCAGATTTTTGAACGCGCTCTGCCCGACAGCATAAATTTCGGCTTGGGCGAGCCGGATTTACCGACTCCGCAATTTCTTCGGGAAGAAGCGGCGCGAATAACTTTGGAAGAACAAAACGGTTATACGAATCACGCCGGACTCCTTCCGCTGAGAGAAAAGATTGCAGAACAATATCCGCATCTGAATCTTCAGCCGAATCAAGTTTGCGTGACGGTCGGGTCGCAGGAAGCAATGACCGCCGCGTTTCTGGCAATCGTGGATGAAGGCGACGAAGTGTTAATTCCGAATCCGTCGTTTCCCGCTTATGAAAACTGCGTTAAAATTTCCGGCGGCGAACCTGTTTTTTATCGTCTGCCTGCCGAAAAAGATTTCGGATTCGACATCGAAGAATTTAAATCGAAGATTACCACGAAAACAAAAGTGGCGGTGGTTATTTCACCGTCAAATCCGACGGGGAAAATTTTCACGGAAAATGATTTGCGGCAGATTGCCGACGTTCTAGAAGACACCGGAATTTATTTGATTTCCGACGAAATTTACAGCGACCTTTATTTTACCAATGCCAAACCACATTCGGCTTCAGAATTTTATGACCGAACGCTCATCGTCAGCGGTTTGTCAAAATCTTTGAGTATGACGGGCTGGCGTGTCGGATGGCTGGCGAGTTCGCAAACCGATGTCGTCAAGGCGGCTTTAACCCTGCACGGATTTTTAACCGTTTGCACATCCACGATTTCGCAAAAGGCGTCTCTGCTTGGTTGGACGGAAGAAGCCGAAAAGGCTAAAAAAGAAGCGAGAGAAATTTACCGGCGACGCGGCGAATTTTTAATAAAACTTCTTCAAGATGAAGTCGGCTTGCGCGGAACTTCGCCCGAAGGCGCGTTTTACACGATGGTTGACGTCTCGAACTTGGGCGATGATTTGGAAGTTGCCGAAAGATTTCTCAATAACCGCGTGATCACAGTTCCGGGAATCGCCTTCGGCTCGGAAGCAAAAGGTTTTTTGCGCGTTTCATTCTGTAACACGGAAGAGCGTATGGCGGAAGGCGTCAAAAGAATGAAGAAAGTTATACAGTGGTAAGTGGTAAACGGTAAGTGGTAAGTTTTTGAATTTTTTTCACTTACCACTATAAAATTATTTTATGAATAAATATCGTGTAGGAATTTTGGGCGCGACCGGAACAGTCGGACAGAGATTTGTTCAATTATTGGAAAATCATCCGCAGTTTGAAGTAACTTCTCTTGCCGCCTCAGACCGTTCGGTCGGAAAGCCGTATCGAGAAGCGTGCGCCTGGAAGTTATCCGGTTCAATCCCCGAATATGTCCAGAATATTGTCGTTGAGCCGATTGAGCCGCCGCTCGAATGCGATTTGGTTTTTTCGAGCCTTCCGTCGGGCGTGGCGCGTGAAACCGAAGAAGCATTTGCCCGCGCCGGTTATCCTGTCATCAGCAATTCCTCTGCGTACCGAATGGACGAAGATGTGCCGCTCCTGATTCCTGAAATCAACTGCGCGCATCTTGGTTTAATTGAAGCGCAACAGCGCAAACGCAGTTTTAACAAAGGTTTTATCGTCACCAATCCGAATTGCTCAGTCGTTAGTTTTGCTCCGCCGCTTGCCGCTCTTGATAAAAAATTTGGCGTCGAAGCCGTTTTTGTGACAACTCTACAAGCAATTTCCGGCGCGGGTTATCCGGGCGTCTCATCCTTTGATATTACAGACAATGTTCTGCCCTACATCGCCGGCGAAGAGCCGAAAGTAGAAATTGAAGCGCAGAAAATTCTCGGAAAATTTGTCGACGGAGCGATTGAGAAGGCTAATTTTACCGTCAGCGCGCAATGTTTTCGCGTTTCTGTGATTGACGGACACACGGCTTCGGTCAGGGTAAAATTGAGACAATCTTCAACGCTCGAAACGGTTTTTGAAGCAATGAAAAATTTTCCGTCGCTTAATCTTTATTCATCACCGAAGAATTTTATCGAGGTTTGCGATGAGCCTTCGCGCCCGCAACCCAGGCTTGACCGCGACAACGGAAATGGAATGACGATTACCGTCGGCAGACTTTTCCCCGATAACATTTTTGATTACCGATTCGTTTCTCTGAGCCACAATACTGTGCGCGGCGCGGCAGGCTCGGCAATTCTCAATGCCGAACTCCTTATCGACAAAGGTTTTATATAGAAAAATTTGAGTTTGGGAAATATTTGTCTCAAGGTTTAGAGTTGGCGCGCAGTCTAACTTAAACGGAGAAAGTCTTGTCAATCTAAATCTGCATCTTATTGATTACTCTCGCCGCATCGCTCTGAAGAGTTGAAGAGCCTTTTCAAATTCGGCTTCAAATTCTGTAATCAAAATTTCCATTTGACTAATATCAAGAGCGTTTTCTGCCAACTCGGCGCTGATCGCAGTTAGCCCTACTGCTCCGATAAAACTACTGCTCCCTTTGACATTATGCGCCTGTTTTTTAATTGTATTTACGTCTTTATCGACGACTGCCTTTTTCAGAGATGATACACTTTTGGTTGTATCTTCAATAAACAAATCGATTAATTTATTAACTAAATCAGGAGCATCCGGCTGTTGAATTTCCCTAAAACCGTCGAGAACCGAGAGATCGATAATCTTCCGCTCATCTTGCTGGAGAAAAATGTTTGACGTTTTTGGCAGAGTGTCAACTTGTTTATCTGAAGAAACAACCCAACGATCGAGTATTTGGCGAAGTGTTTTTATTTTGACAGGCTTGCCAATATAATCATCCATACCGGCAGCCAAACATTTTTCGCATTCGCCCTTGAGTACATTAGCGGTTATCGCAATAATCACCGTGCGATTTACCTTGCCTTCTTCGCGGCGGCGAATTTCAGAGGTTGCCTCGAAACCGTCCATTTCCGGCATCTGGCAATCCATTAAAACAATATCATAATGCTGCTTCTCAAGCGCCTCGAGCGCCTCTCGTCCATTAAAGACGGCATCTACCGAATAGCCCAAACTTTGCAGTTGATTAAGTACGACTTCCCGGTTTATGGCATTGTCTTCGGCAATCAGAACTCGAACTTTTGAAGATGCAGATTCTACCTCATTTTTTGGTAAAGTAGCAGTGCGCAAGGAATATTGCGTAATAAGTTGCGATGGTTGGTCATTCTCAGCATTAACAGATGCTTGAGTCATCACTGTGAGCAAACAATTGTAAAGCTGCGATTGTTTGATGGGTTTTTGCAGGTAAGCATCGATGCCCGCATCGCGCGCCATTTCGCCGTGACCGTACTTTCCGTATGATGTCAGCAGCACAAGCGGAATTTCCGCTATTTCCGCATCGGCTCTAATAGCGTGTGCCAAATCAAAGCCGTCCATTTCCGGCATCATCAAATCCAGGATGACAATATCAAAAGGTTTTTTGCCGGTCGCCGCTTTGCGCATCAATTCGAGGGCTTTGACGCCCGAATTCGCTTCCGTTCCGATCATTCCCCACGAAGCGGTCTGATAAAGAAGTATCAGGCGATTGGTGTCGTTATCATCGACTATCAACACCCGCTTGCCGCTTAAATTTGCCGCGCTTGCAACCGGCGTTAGTACCGTTTGTGTCAACTGTTTTTCGAGCCGCGCCGTAAACCAAAAGGTTGAGCCTTCTCCGGGTGTGCTTTCAACACCGATTTCGCCACCCATTAATTCAACAATTTGTTTGGAGATGGCGAGTCCTAAACCCGTGCCGCCGTATCTGCGCGTTGTCGAACCGTCGGCTTGCATAAAAGCTTGAAACAAACGTCTTTGTGCTTCATGAGAAATACCGATGCCGGTATCTTTAACTTCAAAACGGATTAGGACGTGCTTTTCCGTTTCAGATTTTTTCTGCACATTGACAATAACCTCGCCGTGGTCGGTAAATTTAATGGCGTTGCCGATAAGATTTGTCAGAACTTGCCGCAGCCGTCCCGGGTCGCCGCGGAGAGCCGTCGGCACATTCATATAAACCAGCGAAGCCATCTCGACTCCTTTGGCGTACGCGCGCTGGGCAAGTAGTTCGACCGGCAGCTCGACCGCTTCCCTTAAATCAAAATCAATTTTATCATACCGAAGCTCGCCGGCT
>JALZOH010000406.1 GCA_030857305.1 Acidobacteriota bacterium | reverse complement strand
TTACTATTTATGAACACATTGTATTTCCGAAAATTTTTGAGTCTAACGTTTCTCTGCGCTTTTGCAGTCGGCGTTTCAGCACAAACTTCGACACTCAATTCAATCCAAAAATTGACCGCCGAAGATTATGCCCGCGCTGAGAAAATGCTTGGCTTTAACACCGCGCCGCTCGTCGACCGCGCCGCTGTGCGCCCGACATTTCTGCCCGACGGCAGATTGTGGTATCGCGTTCTAACCGCCACGGGCAGCGAATTTGTTTTAGTCAATCCGACGGACGGCTCGCGTAAAATTGACGCCGATGCCGCCAAACTCGGCATCACGATTACGCCGCCGAACGCTCAAAACCGCAATCCGAATAATGCTGGCGGTGTCGTTTCGCCCGACGGCAAGCGCGCCGCTTACATCAAAGATTACAACCTCTGGATGCGCGATTTGGCGACCGGCAAAGAAACGCAATTGACAATTGACGGCGTGAAAGATTTCGGCTACGCGACCGACAATGCGGGCTGGGTGCACAGCGACCGAGCAATTTTAGCCTGGTCGCCGGACTCGAAAAAAATCGCTACTTTTCAGCAGGATCAGCGCCTTGTAAGCGATATGTATCTGGTCACGACGAACGTCGGCGCGCCGAAGCTCGAACAATGGAAATATCCGCTTCCGGGCGAGCCGATTATCACGATTCACCGCGTCATCATCGAAACGGAAGTGCCGAAAATCATTCGCTTGCAGATGCCGCCCGATCCGCGCCGCTCAACGCTCTGCGACGACATTTCGTGCGACGGCAGTTTTACCGATGTTGAATGGACGCCGGATTCAATGCGCCTCGCGTTCGTTTCGAGTTCACGCGATCACAAACAAGCGAATCTGCGCGTCGCTGATGCCGTGACCGGCGAAGTGAAAAATCTTTACGAAGAACGCGTTGCTACGCAGTATGAATCCGGTCAGGGCGGCGTTAACTGGCGGTATCTGCCCGCGAACAATGAATTTATATGGTATTCCGAGCGCGACGATTGGGGACATCTTTATCTTTACGATTTAACAAACGGAAAGCTGAAAAATCAAATCACGAAAGGTAATTTTGTCGTTACGCAGCTCATCAAAGTTGATGAGAAAAATCGCCGTTTATATTTTAACGCGAACGGACGCGAAGCGGGACGCGACCCGTATTTCAGTCATTTCTACCGCGTTGATTTTGACGGCAAAAACTTGACTCTGCTCACGCCGGAGGACGGAAATCATCAAGTTACGCTCGCGCCCGACGGCAAATATTTTGTCGATACTTTCTCAAAACCCGATGTTCCGCCGGCTGTTGTGCTGCGCGATTTGAACGGAAAACAGTTGGCACAAGTCGAAAAGACGGACGTTTCGCGACTGATGGCGACGGGCTGGAAACCGCCGATGCCGTTTACGGTCAAATCGCGCGACGCCAAGTGGGATTTATACGGTTTGATGTTTACGCCGACGAATCTCGACCCGAAAAAGAAATATCCGCTCATTAATTACATCTACCCGGGACCGCAGGGCGGCGGCGTCGGCAGTCGTTCGTTTGCGGCTTCACGCTCGGATCATCAGGCGTTAGCCGAATTAGGTTTTGTCGTCGTCATCATTGACGGAACGTGCAATCCCGACCGCTCAAAATCGTTTCACGACGCCTGTTACGGTAATATGGCGGACAACACTCTGGAAGATCAAATCGCCGGAATACGCCAGTTAGCTCAGAAATATCCGTATCTTGACCTCGAGAGAGTCGGCGTCTGGGGACATTCCGGCGGCGGATACGCGACCGCGGCGGCGATGTTTCGCTATCCCGATTTTTACAAAGTCGGTATCTCGGAATCCGGCAACCACGACAACCGCAATTACGAAGACGATTGGGGCGAGCGCTACATCGGTTTGCTGAAAACGGACGCAAATGGTAAATCTAATTACGAAGATCAGGCAAATCAGAATTTTGCCAAAAACTTAAAGGGAAAACTTCTGCTCGCGCACGGCGCAATGGACGACAATGTGCCGCCGTATAACACTTATCTCGTCATTGACGCGCTGGTCAAAGCAAACAAGGATTTCGATTTAATCGTTTTCCCGAACGCGCGGCACGGCTATGGCGCGGCAAGTTTCTATATGATGCGCCGCCGATGGGATTATTTCGTCCGTCACCTGCTCGGCGCAGAACCGCCGCAAGCGTACGAGATTCGTCCGAAACCGGATCCGCGCGCGATTGCTTCGCCGCAGTAATCAAAAGTAATCAAACAACTTTTAAGCTGCGAGGCTGGCAGCGCAAAAATATATGAAATTAAATAAATTATTCGCCCGATCGATATTATTCGCTTTGCTTTTCTCAATCACCAGTATTTCAGGGCAGGTTTCGATTTCGAAGGGCGCAAAAAAAAATAAACCGAAAAAGAAACTCGCCACAATGACAACCCAAAACCCGATGTCAAAGCCGATCGAGCAGGGGCGGATGAAAGTCTGCAACATTGCCGGACCCGGCGTTGAAATCGAAACTCCTTTCACCTTCGACATTATTGTTGATGGCGCAATCGTCAGTACAAAGAATGTACTTGCTGGTCCGGCGTTTCAAAACGGCTTCTGTAATTACCTGAAAAATACGTTTGACGTCGGCGCAACCGTCACGGTTATCGAAAGGGCGACGGACGATGTCGTGGTCTCGCACATCAAATCCTCGACCGGCGATGTAACCGCGAATCTCGAAACCAGAACCGGAACGATAACTATCGTTTCCGGTGTCTCAGAAGTGGAGTTCACCAACGCGAGTTCAACGCCTCCTCCGGCACCCACACCAACACCCGATCCGACACCAACAAGCTGATAGGAAAATATTATTGGCGCCAATAATATTTTCCTATATCTTTTCAAGCCTTATCTATTTTTTATTTAATTCTTATTAACTTAAAAGATAGGCAAATTCTCCTCCAGTGTGCTACGATTTGTTTCATAAAAGAAATTTTGTTTTACTTAAGACTTATCTTAGGTCATTAATTTTTGATTATGCAGGAAATCAGAAGTTTCGTGAATGGTCG
>JALZOH010000405.1 GCA_030857305.1 Acidobacteriota bacterium | reverse complement strand
ATTGACCGGCTTATCAACGCTTTGCAGCCAGCTAAACGTCAGATACGTCAAAACAAACATTACCAGAAACGCCAGACCCAAAACACCAACATAAATTTTATTCCACATAAACGCATTTTTATCACAATTGTGAGTCCAAAGTCCAAAGTCTAAAGCCCAAAGTTAATAATAAGTTGACTTTGGGCTTTAGACTTTGGACTTTAGATTAAATTCTTATCTCGGTTGTATCGTCAAGAAAATGGTTTGACCTTTCCGTGAAACCAATAGCAAAACAGGCTTATCGCCGGATTTAGCAAGAGCGGCTTGCACTTCTTCGAGCGATTTAACAACTTGTTTGTTGACCTCTAAAATAACGTCTCCACGGCTGATGCCTTCGCCTGCCGCCGCGCCATTTGGGTCAACTTCAGTGACAAGAACGCCTTCGGTTTCGGCAGGTAACCCGAGTTGTTTTGCAAATTCAGGGGTGAGCGGCTGTAAACTCAGACCGAGCTTTCCGTTTTGGTCTGAACTGCCGGATTCCTTTTGCTGCTCTTCCTGCGGATTGTCCGGCTTGACGCCTTCCACGTTAAATTCATTAAGGACGGCAGTGAGCTCTTCTTCTTTGCCTTCGCGCAGAACTCGTACTTTAACTTCCACGCCGGGCTGGGTTCCCGCGACCTTGTTACGAAGCACATTGCTGTCTTCAATCGCTTCGCCATTGATTCCCACGATAATATCACGGAGCTTGATACCGGCTTTTTCCGCTGCGCTTCCCGCTTGGACATTACTCACAATAACACCTTTGATATCTTTTAAGTCAAGACTCCTCGCCATAGCCGGCGAAATATTTTGAATGTTCACGCCGAGCAGCCCACGACGGACTTTGCCGCCTTTGATGAGTTGTTCCATCACAGACTTTGCCATATTTGAAGGGATGGAAAAGCCGATTCCGATATTGCCGCCCGAAGGCGATAGAATTTGTGAATTAATACCGATTAATTCAGAGTTGACACTGATTAACGCGCCGCCGGAATTTCCGCGATTGATCGGCGCGTCGGTTTGCAGAAAATCTTCAAAACTGCCGTCGCTCAGTCCTGTCCGGCGACCTTTCGCGCTGATGATTCCGGCGGTTACCGTCTGACCGATACCGAGCGGGTTACCGATTGCGAGAACAATATCGCCGACGCGAACGTTGTCGGAATTTCCCAAGTTCAGATAAGGAAAGTTTTGTCCTTCAATTTTGAGAACAGCTAAATCTGAAGGCGGGTCGGAGCCGATGATTTTTGCTTCGTAAATCTTGTTGTCATTCATCTGGACGTTAATTTTGTCTGCGCCGTCAATGACGTGGTGATTGGTCAAAACCGTGCCGTCCGCGCTGACAATCACGCCCGAACCGAGTCCGCGTTCAGTCGGCGGACGCTGTTGAGGCTGATTAAACGGCTGTTGCGGCGTCTGCGGCAGGTCTTTGAAAAACTCCCGAAACGTCGGGTCGTCCATAAATGGATGTTGCTGCTGTTGCTGGGCAGGCGATTTTGCTTTGCGCTCGGCATCGATTCTGACCACTGCCGGAGAAGATTTTTCCACGACATCGGCGTATGAAGTTCGCACGCCGTCAACTACCAATGGTGCGGGCGGTGTCGCCGGAGCAGAATCATTCGGAACGGTTGGAACGTCCGCTCCGGTTAAAAAACCGGTTCTGCATCCAGTCGTCGCAAGCAGCGAAACTGCCAGTAAAAAGCTCAAAAATTTATAATTAATTGATAATGAAATTATTTTCTTTAACATATATACTTCTCCAAAAGTTGCTGTGTGTTTAAATATTACTCTAAAAAGACGACTTATTAAATGGCAAAAACAAACAAAACGGTCGGTTTTGAGTTTTTACGTCGCAGGCAGGAAAGAAGTTCAGACCAATTTGACGGAAGCCGCTCTCTGCTTTCGGTTGAGCCTCAAGCGGTGTGCAACTTTTACATTTGAAAAAAAAGGAGTCGTAAAGCTAAAATCCGATAACGTCGCCGACGCACTCCTAAAATTTGCCTGCGAGAACGAAATCACGCACGTCATTTTCGGACAATCGGCACGTTTGCGCTGGCAGATTTTTTTGTATGGCTCGATTATCAATCGCTTTTTGAGCGAGGTAAAAGATGCGGCGGTTCACGTTATTCCTATCGAAAGGGAGTGAAAGGTAAAAAGGCAAAAGTTGAGAGTTTGAAATTTTAGAATTAAATTTAAGCCCTTGTATTTTAACTTTCGCCTTTTGCCTTTCTTGAATCTTATTTTCCGCGAACTTTCGGGGTATCGGTTTGAAAAATATAGGCGAGTGATTTGTAAACTAGTTTCGCGCAGAGAAATGCGGGCGCGTCTGAATTTTCAGTCTTTGAAAACTCGACTAAATCCATTCCGACGACATTCCTTTTGGCGGCTAATTTACGAATCAAAGTTAATACTTCATACCAGCCTAAACCGCCCGGTTCAGGCGTTCCGGTGGTCGGCACGAGGCTTGGGTCGAGACCGTCAATATCAATCGTCAGGTAAACATTTTCCGTCAAAAAATCAATCGCCGCATCAATCCAATCGATTCGTCCGACAATATCTTTCGCCCAGAAAATCCTGGTCGGAATGCCCGAATCCAATGAACGAGCTTCGTCAGCTGAAAGCGAACGAATGCCGACTTGGACGGCTGGAATGCTCAAATCCTTAACCGAGCGCGCCATAATCGAAGCATGCGAATGCGGCGTTCCGTCGTATTCGTCACGAAGGTCGGCGTGCGCGTCCACTTGCAAAATCGAAATGTTGTGAAATTTTTCGGCGTGCGCTCGAATGACCGGCGCGGACACCGAATGTTCGCCGCCGAGCATACAAAGGAATTTTTCGGCTTTCAAAAGATTTTTTGTTTCTTCGTAGAGCGCGTTCATCATCGCTTCAGGCGTTTTGCGCGGCTTGAACTCGTCCAAAGTGTGAATCCCGATTTTATAAACTTCCGCGTCGGTTTCCTCTTCGTAAAGCTCCATATTGCGTGAAGCGTCGACAATTGCCATCGCGCCCGCGCCCGTTCCCGCGCCGTAG
>JALZOH010000404.1 GCA_030857305.1 Acidobacteriota bacterium | reverse complement strand
AGTCCGTTCGGAAAAATAACCGCCGCGCCGAAAACTATGGCGAGATTCAAAATCACGCCGACAACCGCCGCCGTTACGCCGGAAAGCGCGCCCGTCAGATTTTTATTGCCGCGCAAAAATTCGATATACGGCGCGCCGACGAATATAAAAAGAAACGACGGCAGAAACGTCACATAGGTGACGATTAAAGCTCCCGTAATCGCGCTTGCCGTCTGGTTCATATCTCCGGCATTGTTCCACGCCGCCATAAATCCGATGAACTGCAAAACCATAATCAGCGGTCCCGGAGTGGTTTCCGCCAGAGCCAACCCGTCAACGGCTTGCGTTTGCGTCAGCCAGTTGTAAGGAGCGGCGGTTAAGGCTTGCGTTACATACGCTAAAACGGCGTATGCGCCGCCGAAGGTGACGAGCGCGGCTTGCGTGAAATAGCGGTATTCCTGCGCGTGAAGGCTATCGAAGCCGCGCCAGAATCCGACGGCGACGAAAGGCAGCAGCCAAAGCGTGAAACCGACCGCCAGGATTTTGAAGGTTCGCGCCCGGTTCGGTAAAGTATGAGCGGGCGGCGCGGCGTTGTCGTCAATGACGAGCGGCAAAGCGTCGGTCATCTCGCCGTCGCCTTCGGTTTTCCGGTCGGCTTCTTTGGTTTTGGGCTGGGCGGCAAAGACGTTCGGCATAAAATGCGCGCCCGCTAAACCGATTACCGCCGCCGCCAAAACGATGAGCGGAAACGGAATGTGCAGAAAATAAATCGAAACAAATGCCAGTGCCGCGATGACGAAGTGAGCTGAGCGTTTTAATGCTTTTCCGCCAATTTTAATTACAGCTTCGACGACGATGGCAACGACAATCGGCTTAAAACCCGAAAGCACGCCCACGACTGCCGGAACATTTCCGTAAGCGGCATAGATATAAGAAAGAACGAGCAGAATAAAAATAGAAGGAATGACGAAAAACGCTCCGGCGACAATGCCGCCAATCGTGCGGTGCATCAGCCACCCGATATAGATTGCCAATTGTTGCGCTTCGGGTCCGGGCAGCAACATACAGTAATTGAGCGCGTGCAGAAATCGCTCGTCCGAAAGCCATCGCCTTTTGTCAACAAGTTCTTTGTGCATTATAGCGATTTGCCCCGCAGGTCCCCCAAACGAAATAAAACCGAGTTTCAGCCAAAATTGAAAGGCTTCCCAAAAAGGAACATCTCGCCCTTCACGAGCAGATTCATTCGTGTTTTGTTCGCTGACTTCTCCGGCAACGGCAGTTGTATTAATGTCCATTTCCTTTTTCGCTGTCTTCTATATCAAACTTTTTCTCCTTCAATTGCGGGATTCAACTTTTCGTATAAACCGCTAAAAATTGTGGAAGCTTGGGTGAGCAGCTTTCGATCATCACCGAACAGCAACGATAATCCGCGCACGACCGTATCGAGACCTGTTGCCTCCAACCGATTAAATTTGTTGTCTTTTAAGTCAATGTCGTGAACGATTTCGGCGATTTCACACAAAGCCGTATCGTTTGCCAGACCAAAGCGTTTGACGAGCGTTTCAAAAGTGCAGTCCTCACCGACGTGCGTAAATTCGGCGCCGAACATATCAAACCGGATTCCGTTTTCTACCGTTTCGCCTTCAGTAACAAAATAAAAGCGCGCTTTAGAGTCAATAAATTGTTTAATCAGCCATGCGCTAGCCAATCGGTCGATATGCAAATTTCGTCTTGTGACCCAGCGTTTTTCTTGGTAGTCAGCAAGAGAAAGAATAGATGAGTCTAAAATTTTATCGTCAGCATTAGCTCGAATCCCTTTGCCTTTAACGGCAATATTAATAGTTTTCCGGCAACGCTTGTAGGCGCTCATAGCTGCTCCTCGTCTCTTAGCAGTAAAAAAATCAATCTCAATGTTTCGTTCTAACTCCGCATTCAGCCTTTGAAGTTCATCTTCGTGCTTTGCGGCGCGTTCGGCAGAAAAATGTCCGCCGCGTTTTTGCTCTTTAACTGCTCCTGTTAAAGCGTCAAGATCGGCTGTTATCTTTTCATATTCGGAATCGCGCTCGAGTTGAAAGGTTTTGATAATTTCTTCGTCCGTCGCTCCTTCTATCGAAGACGCGCGAAGGACAGTTGATTCCCCGCCAGTCGTCTCGATCTCCTGTTTGAGCCACTGAAAATCTTCTTCGGTCTTTTCATTAAACGGCAGAATATAAACTGAATTTTTGATCGCTACGGCTCCAATGCGTTGCAGCTTACGCCAAACTCGCACTCGCACGCTAGTGGGCTTTGGCGGCAACTGATGAATTAATAAAATCCAGCTTTGTTTTTGAGAGCGCATTCTAAATCAACCTATCAGTAAATGTAACGATAAGCGGTATTGTAACAATTGTTACATTTATCAACAAGATAAATAATTTAGTATTCTCTGAAAGTTATGCATTACTATTTTTGTGTTGTAATTAGGTGTCCGAAAACTACTTTTTTTAGACAGAGTTGATTGAAAGGTTTTTCCTGGCAATTTCTCAAGGTATTTTGAATTAAATTTTGATAGGTTTTCGGTCGTTATTCTAAGTGTCAAAAAACCCAAAAACTGCTGTCAAAAAACATTGATTTTAGGCTCGCAAACAATAACATGGCTCTAATCATCAAACAAGAATTTACAAAACCAACTGCAAACCCAGCAGCAACTGACAACGAATTTGCGGAAATTTTAGTTTCTTACTACAATCCAAAAAGAAAAGCCCTTAGTTGTTCCAGAACTAAAGGCTTCGATATTTGAAAACTGAATAAGCTGTTTTGTTTTCAGGCAAAAGCAGTTTATCAAAGTATTTAATTCATTCGCAAGTTTCCTGTATCTAAAAACGTATCCGTTACTTGCCTTTACAGAGTGTTATTGAGTGATAATATACTTTGAGAAATTCAATAGATAACACTCTGTAACACTGGGTAAATATAAGTAGAATAAGACGTTTATGCACTATCACTTAATCGGAATTTGCGGAACGGCGATGGCTTCGCTCGCGGGAATGTTGCAGGCGCGTGGACATAAAGTTACCGGCTCAGACCAGAAT
>JALZOH010000403.1 GCA_030857305.1 Acidobacteriota bacterium | reverse complement strand
TGGTTTGCAGTTTTAAGCCGTCGCCGTTGACCGCTTCAACCAGCGCGCCGAGTTCGTTTGCCGTGCCGTAGAATGAGCCTTTCCACCAATCTAAAAAGATGTCCACGCCGACGAGTTCTTTCTTCTGCGGTTCGGGCGACGAGAAAATCGGTTTCGGGTCGGTTTCCGCGACGTTTGCCTTGTAAGTTACGGCTTTCAAAGTTTCGGGTTTTTGTCCGAGACGCGCGACGACGGCTTCGGCAAATTCTTTTGTTCCGACTTTTTCTTTTGACACGCCTTCTTTGAAAATATCGTAGGTGTGAATGCCGTCTTCAATCGTGCGAAGCCACGCATTGTGCGCTCTTTCGGCAACGTCCGGCTGGTTGATGTGGACGAGCATCAGAACCGCGCCCAAAAATAATCCTGACGGATTTGCTAAATTTTGTCCGGCGCGGCGCGGCGCACTGCCGTGAATCGCTTCAAACATTGCGACGTTTTCGCCGATGTTCGATGAGCCTGCCAAGCCGACCGAACCGGCAATTTGCGCGGCAACGTCCGACAAAACATCGCCGTAAAGATTCGGCATCACGATAACGTCGAAGTTTTCAGGTGTGTCAGCCATTTTCGCCGCGCCGATATCCACAATCCAGTGGTCAGCTTCGATTTCCGGGTATTCGGTCGCAATCGTGTCGAAAATTCTATGAAACAAACCGTCGGTGCGCTTCATAATGTTGTCTTTGATAAAGCAGGTAACTTTTTTGCGGTTAAAACGTTTCGCGTATTCAAAAGCGTAGCGGACGATTTTTTCCGAGCCGGGACGCGAAATCAGTTTCAGACATTCTTCAACCTGGTCGGTTTGGCGATACTCGATTCCGGCGTAAGTGTCTTCTTCGTTTTCGCGGACGATGACGACATCCATTACCGGATGTTTGGTTTTGATATACGGCGCGTAGGAAACGCACGGGCGAATGTTTGCGTAAAGTCCGAGCGTTTTGCGAACCGCGACATTTAAACTGCTGTAACCGCCGCCTTGCGGAGTCGTAATCGGAGCTTTTAAGAAAACTTTCGTCCGTCTTAAACTTTCCCACGATTCGGGTGCAATTCCGGCGGCGTTACCGCTCAGATAAACCTGTTCGCCGATAGCGATTTCTTCAATATCAATTCTCGCGCCCGCTTCCTTTAAAATGTGCAGGGTCGCGTCCATAATTTCCGGTCCGATGCCGTCGCCTTTCGCCACGGTGATTGTTGTGTTTGCCATACTTTATATACAAAATCCTCTATTAAATTTTTACCATTAAGACTAAATGTGTGATTTTAACGAAATTGCGGTTTCCGCGCAAAAGAAGGAGCAAGAATTAACCACAGATAAACACCGATACAAACTGATTGACTTAGATTTGTTCTAAAAGCATCTGTGAAAATCCGCTAAATCCGTGTTCATCTGTGGCAAAAATTTCTTACTTCATCACTCAATTTCAATTTTCAGACAATTTTTCCATATGTGTTCGAGCCGTTTCCGCGCCCATCATCTGCGCCAGACTTTTCGCCGTCGAACCGTCATTTGTCTGTAACGAAGCGTCCGCACCGTGCGCTATCAGCAAATCAATAATTTCAGCGCGATTGAACATCGCGGCGAACATAAGAGCCGTTTTCCCGTCGGGCATTCGGGCGTTAACATCGGCGTTGTGTTCGATCAATAGGCGCGTCATTTCCGTATCGCCTTTGAAAGCTGCACCGGCGAGCGGAATTTGCCCCATATCATTGGTAAGCTGCGGGTCGCCGCCGTGTTCGAGCAGCACGCGCGTTGTTTCAAGCTGACCGTTATAGCTCGCCAGCATTAAAAGGCTATTGCCCTTGCCGTCACGGATATTCGGCGCGTCAAATCCTCTCTCGAAAAGTCCTTTTAACCGTGCCGCGTCGCCTGCTCGGACGATCTGAAACAATTGCTGAATCATTTCATAAGTTTCCTCGTCCATTTCCGGCGCGGGGGATTGTAAGGAATCTAAATTTTCTTCAGACATATTCATCTCCTAAACGAATTGTGTATTAACTTTAAAGATTTTCAATCGCCTCTGCCAAATCGAAATCATTCTGCGTCAAACCGCCGGTGTCGTGCGTCGTGATTGAAAATTCCGCGTAGCCCCAGCCAAAAGTTATATCGGGATGATGATCCCTCGTTTCAGCAATTGCGCCGACCTGGTTAACAAAGGCGAGCGATTCGGCAAAGTTCTTAAATTCAAAGCGTTTATTTAGATTGTTATTTTCCGTTTTCCAGCCCGGCAAATCAAACAACGCATTTTTGATTTCTTCACTGGACAATTTTTTTCGTGCCATACGTTTTTTTGCTTCCTTTTTTGGGTTATACTCTGCTCTTTAGTATAACGATTTAGAAAGGGTTCGTTCAAAAATGGTTTTATTTAACAAGTTTTTAATTTTACTGTCGGCTTTTTTATTTTTAGTTTCGTGCGCGGGCGCGCCGAAACCTTCGACTCCGCTTGAAACGCTCAAGACTTATACTCAGGCAATTAAGAAAAAAGACACGACCACAATGAAGTTGCTGCTTTCGGCAGAGTCTATAAAAATGTCGGAACAGGAAGCAAAATCACAAAATGTGCCGCTTGATGAAATAGTTAAGCGTGAAACTCTTTTTAACGAAAGTCAAAAAACCGTCGAGTTTCGCAACGAAAAAATTGAAGGCGAAAAGGCGACAATCGAGATGAAGGATTCGATGGGAGTTTGGAATACAATATTTTTTGTAAAGGAAGATGACATTTGGAAAATTGATAAGCAAGGCATCGCCAACCAAATGTTGAAGCAGGTTGAGGAAGATAACAGGCGACTTGACGAAATAATAAATCAAGGCAAACAACCTTAGAAAAGTAAAAAGTGAAAAGTAGAAATCAGAAAGTAAATCTGAATTTTAACTTTGCTAGTTAAAAGAAAATTATGAAAATCTATAAAATAATTACTGTATTGTGCACGCTGTTTATTATCAATTGTAGCAGTGAGCCCGCGCCACAACCGGGCGGTCCAACCGAAATTTTGAACACTTTTGTCGAAGCTTCAAAAACAAAAGACATCGAAGC
>JALZOH010000402.1 GCA_030857305.1 Acidobacteriota bacterium | reverse complement strand
ATTAACGCGGTCGAGCGTGTTTTGGAGTTTCGTCATCGTGAGCTTGGTTTCGCCTACTGTCGCATCGAGATTGTTATATAAGGATTCATCATTGATAACTCTTCCGAGAGTTCCTTCCCCGCGATTGGCTTTGTTAAGAATTTCATTGGTTGGAACGGACATTTTATTGATCTGCTGCAAAAGTTCGTTACCCGTCTGCGTGAGCTGATTGATCGACATTGATTCGGTTGAATTCAGCACAGCATCTTCAGAAATATTTTGTCCCTTCGGGCTTCCGGGCGTAATATTTATCATTTTATCGTTGGCAAGAATGCTGGTGGCAATAAGCTGCGCCGTCGAATCGGTGCGGATGCGTTCTGAAATGGGCTTGCCGTCAAAGATTTCCTCAACAATCAATGTTGCCTCAACTCTGGCATCTTCCGGACTGTCGGGCGGTAGAAGCTTGACTTCTTCGACCTTGCCGATAGTTACGCCGGCAAGCTGTACTTCCGCGCCTTCGCGTAAACCGTCAGCGGTTGCGAAACGAGCTTTTAAACGTATTTTTCTCTCGAACGGATTAAAATCGCCGGTCGCATTAAGAATCAAAAATCCTAAGATTAAAAGTCCGACAAGAACAAAAATTCCGACTCGAAGTTGGCTAAAGCCTAAATATCTTTGGGTTGGTGGCATAAGTTAAATAATGGAAAATCAGCAGAAATGATTTTAATAAAATAAAAATCTTCAAAGTTTAACGAAATTGAAAGAATTTAGAAATTTTTCATTTTCCAATTTCTATTCACCATTAAAGTTCATTTTCCGCGCACGAAAGTTTGAATATACTCGTTTTTTGATGCGTAAAACTCATCATCCTTTCCGGTAAAAATTACTTTTCCTTCTTTTAGCATTACAATTTCGGTGTTTATTAAACAAAGTTTCTCGCCTTCCTGTTCAAAATTCACGTCGCCATTTTCATCTACGACAGCGTATTCATTAGAAAGATACTCGACATTTTTCAATTCGTGGGTTACGAAAATTGAAGAAACATCTTCCAAATCACGTAATTTGATGGCAAGCTCGCAAATTGTTCGCGCCGTCGGCGGGTCGAGACCGGCAGTCGGCTCGTCAAATAATACAATTTGCGGATCGCCGACTAGCGCGCGGGCAATTCCCACACGCCGCCGCATTCCGCCTGAAAGTTCGTCGGGCATTTTGTCAATCGCGTCTTCCAAATCGACGAAACGGAGCATCCGCCGCACTTCATTTTCTACCTCTTGATCGCTCACTCCTTGTTCGTGCAGGCGGTAAGCTACGTTATCATAAACTGAAAGTGAATCAAACAAAGCCCCTTCCTGAAATACCATTCCGACTTTTTTGCGGACCTCCATCATCTCGTTTTCGCTATAATGAGTGATGTCTTCGCCGTCAATCAGGATTTGTCCTGAATCGGGCTTCAAAAGCCCCAAAATTAGCCGGATCGTGGTCGATTTTCCACCGCCGCTGCGACCTAAAATAACTTTTGTTTCGCCGCGCCGAACGGTAAAACTTATTCCGTCCAAGACGGTCGCATCGTCGAATGATAAAACAACGTCTCGAAACTCAATTGCCGGAACGACCCGCTCGATATTGTCAACCGCATCTTCCAAATCGGTGGGTTCGAGTTCCTCTTCGACAATTTCACTGTCAAGAATCAATTCATCTGTTTGCGTTGAAAGCATAAATTTTGCGTGTTTGTAAGCTTAGATCGGTTTAACGTCAAGAATAGATTGCAAAGCTCTGGACAGGAAAAAGTCAAAAATAATAACGACAATCGAGGAGAGAACAACCGCGCTGGTAGTTGAACGTCCGACCCCAGCCGTGCCGCCGGTCGTACTCAAGCCTTTATAACAGGAGACGCTTCCGATAATTAAGCCAAAGACCAGCGGTTTGATCACTCCGCCGATAATATCTTCAACCGTGATTCCGTTGCGCACGGAAGCGAGAAAAACATCATAATCTTGATTATAAAGCGTGGAGGCGACGATTCCACCGCCGATTAAACCAAAAACATCAGCCGCGACAGTTAAAAATGGTAGCATAAAAATTAGCGCGATAATTCGTGGAGCAACAAGCTTGCGATACGGATCAGTGCCGAGCGCCCGCATCGCGTCGATCTGTTGCGAAACAACCATCGAGCCGAGTTCTGCAGAAATTGCCGAGCCGATGCGACCTGAAACCATCAAAGCCGACAAAACCGGTCCGAGTTCACGAATCAGAGATGTTGCAACCGCCCTTCCCGACTCGCTCTGTGCTCCGTAGTAAACAAGAAGCGGAAAGGTTTGCAAAATAAGAACACCACCGGTGAAAAAACCGGTCAAAATAACTATGGGCAAAGAACCGACTCCAATCAAATCCATTTGTTTAATAGTTTCCTTAATATAATGCGGACTCTTAAACAAACCGACAAAAGCAGCCGTTATCAAAAGCGTTATCTCTTGCAGTTCAAGTAAAAATTTTTGGAGTAAATTCATCTCTCGATTATCGTCAACACGATTTTTTAAGGTTACAATGAAGTTCAAAAAACAACAAACAAAAAAAAGTCGACTTTTGTTAAAAGGTCGACTTGATAAAAAGTTAGAGCTGGAAAATTGCTCTACATTTGTTAAATTACGGGCGCCCGCGATTGCCGAATTTGCGGTTTCTCAAATTCATCTGACGATTAAGCCTCTCAAGCGGTCGCTTTTCCAACTTCTGCTTAAAGTTTTGCCGCACTCCTCGAAACTTCGATAATTGAGAAGGTTCTAAAACTCTCCGAATTGCCAGTTCCTTCAAAGAGCGAAGTTTGATCATCTCTGCTTGCGCAAGTTGTAATTCTTTTATTTTAGATTGAATATCTTGTTCATCAAAACCGTCGGCATAAATAGCCGCATCAAGATTTTTGTTTGCTTCACGCAGACGCGTCTGAGCTTCGCGCAGAAGAAATCTATTTTCTTGATTTATACGACGGATTCGCTGAGCCTGGGTTTGAGACAAATTCAGTTCTTCTAGAACGCTCTGACGACGCAAGTTATTCAGTTTCTGAGGGGAAGCGTCAAGCGGCATTTCGTCCTGTGCGTAGCTT
>JALZOH010000401.1 GCA_030857305.1 Acidobacteriota bacterium | reverse complement strand
GCGGATTGGTTTCGGTATCTTTTGTTACCGGCTTGTTTGCCCAACAACCAAATGTTTCAAAGGAAAATAAAATGTCAACAACATTTAAATTGCAGCCGCTCAAACTTGAGCAATACGCGCTCGACAACGGTTTGCGCGTTGTCTTAAATCAGGATAATACCGCGCCGGTCGTTACGGTGGCGGTTTATTACGATGTCGGTTCACGGAATGAGCGTCAGGGGCGCACCGGCTTTGCCCATCTTTTTGAACATATGATGTTTCAAGGCTCGGAAAACGTCAAAAAAGCCGAACATTTTCAGTTCGTTTCAAATGCGGGCGGTTCGATGAACGGCACAACCAGCACGGAACGGACAAATTATTTTGAGGCTTTGCCCGCCAACCAATTGCCGCTCGGATTGTGGCTCGAATCAGACAGAATGCGTTCGCTTGCCGTGACCAAAGAAAATCTCGACAACCAGCGCAACGCTGTGCAGGAAGAAAAGCGTCTGAGCGAAAACCAACCGTTCGGTCAAGTGTTCGAGCAATTAATGCCGATGGTTTACAAAAACTTTGCCAATGCTCATTCGGTTATTGGCTCGATGGACGATTTGAACGCGGCAACGGTCGAGGATGTGAAGGAATTTTTCCGTATTTATTACGCACCGAACAACGCTGTGTTAGTTATTTCCGGCGCGTTCGAATCGAAAGAAGCAAAGGATCTAATCAAAAAATACTTTGCGACCATTCCGAAACAACCGAAACCGTCAACGCTCGATGTTAGCGAACCAAAAGAAGTAGTTACCAAATATAAACAATTTGAAGACAAACTCGCGCCGTTTCCGGCGTTTGTAGTTGCGTGGAAAGTTCCGCAGCGCCGAACCCCCGATTTCAATGCGCTTGCGCTTGCCAGCAAATTAATCAGCGAAGGCGAAAGCTCCAGGCTTTATCAAAAACTCGTCAAAGGTGAAGAATCGGTTTTGCAGCTGGTTAGTTTTGCCGACGAACGCCGCGGTCCGTCAGGCTTTCTCATTTTTGCAATTCCTAAACCGGGTAAGGATTTAAGTAAAATTCGGGAAACTATCATGAACGAAATCAAGGATATGGCAACGAACGGTCCGACGGCTGACGAAATGCAGAAACTGCATAATCAGCTGCTCAACGATGAAGTTCGCGCCCGCCAATCATCGCTCTCACGCGCCCAGGCAATCGCGGAATTTACGCTGTACGACAATGACCCGACCCTCGTTAATTCCGAACTTGATGAATTGTTAAAAATTACTCCCGCGCAGATCAAGGATGCGGTCAATAAATATCTGAACACCGATAACCGCGTACTGCTCGACATCGTTCCTGCTGCAAAGGGCAATGCCGCGAGCCCAAAATCAAATGGAAACTAACCAAACGCATTTATAAGCGTGGAGAATCTGGGAGCCCGGAGAGTTCGGAGAGTTAGAGTTGAAATTAAGTAAGACGTAATATCTAGATGTTTTTATTCTCTAGACTCTCCGGACTTCCAAGATTTATCAGGAGATAAAAATGAAAAGAACCATCAATACAATAATTTTTGCCGTTATAATATCAGCGTTTGGTATCGGCACATTTGCCCAAAACACTATGAATGAAGATTTTCGTAAAACCGCGCCCGCCTCGCTTGCGCCGAAACAATTTGATATTCCGAAGCCTTTTGAAACCGTTCTGCCAAATGGGTTAAAGGTCGTCGTTTTTGAAGATAAACGCTTGCCGCTCGTTAGCTACCGTTTAGCTTTTAAGACCGGCACAATTTACGACCCGAAGGATTCAGTCGGTTTAACCGCCGCTCTGACCGCAATGCTTAATGAAGGCACAAAAACGCGAGCCAGTAAACAACTCGCCGAAGAAATCGAACGGCTCGGCGCAAGCGTCGCGGCAAGCGCGAGTGAAGACAATACGATTGTTTCGGCTTCGGCATTGTCGCTCTATGGCTCGGACGTTCTTCGCCTGATGACGGATATGGTTTTAAATCCGATGTTTCCCGAAAGTGAACTCGCACTCTACAAAAAAAACACGATTGAAAACTTGAAATACCAACGTTCGCAGCCCGCGTTTCTGGCAGATGAGCAAATAGCCAAAACGCTGTACGGCACACATCCATACAGCATCGTTTCACCAAGCGCCGTTGAGGTCGAAAAACTCTCGCGCGAAAAATTAGCGGCGTTTCACGCAAAAATGTTCACGCCGAATAACGCGACTTTAATTGTGGTCGGCGATGTCAACCGTGAGAATTTGCTCAAGGAAATAAAGGAAAATTTTGGCGGTTGGGGAAAGGGAGCGATGGAAGAGATGAAATTTTCCACGCCGCCCGTCCGCACGGCGACGACTCTGACGGTAGTTGATCGTCCCGGCTCGATTCAATCAAATATTGTTTTGGCGAATTTGGCGATTGATCGCAGCAATCCGGATTATTTCCCCGTGCTGGTAATGAATCAGATTTTGGGCGCGGGACCTTCTGCGCGTCTCTTTATGAATCTGCGCGAAGCAAAAGGTTATACATACGGAGCCTATTCGCGCTTTGATACGAAACGGCTGGCGGGAAATTTTGAAACGAACGCGGAAGTAAGGACGCCGGTCACCGGCGATTCGCTGAAAGAGTTTTTCTATGAACTCAATCGCGTCCGCAACGAAAAAGCATCGGATAAAGAATTAAAAGATGCGAAAAGTTTTTTAACCGGAATTTTTCCGCTTCGTGCCGAAACGCAGGAAGGTTTGACAAATCTGTTGGTGTCGCAGCAATTATATGATTTACCCGCCGATTATCTCCAGACATACCGCGATAAAGTCAATGCCGTCACGCTCGAAGATGTCGAGCGCGTGGCAAAGAAATACATTTCCCCCGATAAAATCGCGATTGTTATCGTCGGTGATGCCGAAGAGATTTTGCCCCAAATCAAAACTTATTCAAAAAAGATTGAAGTTTTTGACGCCGAAGGCAAACCGCTCGACATTGCTAAGTTTGGTAAAACAGCAACGGGTGCGATGGCAAACGTTAATGGTAAATGGAATTTAAATATTGATGCGCAGGGACAAAAAATTCCCGTCACATTAGTTCTCAAACAAGACGGCGCGAAAGT
>JALZOH010000400.1 GCA_030857305.1 Acidobacteriota bacterium | reverse complement strand
GGAAATGATTCGGCGGAAGAAACCGTCAGATTTTAATTAACAATTCGATTTTCCAAAAATTGACAAAAAACAATCGGCAAATTTTTGTTTGTGATCGTTTATTGTCAATTTTTCTTTGCTGTTTTTCCTTTTTAATGTAATCTTTGCTCGTTTGTTCAGCTTATTAAATTTTCGTGGAGACATTAACAAAAATTTTGTCGGTTGCCTTTGGCGGCGCAATCGGCGCGGTGACGCGTCATGGTTTGAATCTGTTATTCGCCAAAACTTTCGCGCCGTTTCCTTTCGCAACGTTTTTTATCAATATTACGGGTTCATTTTTGATTGGCTTTCTACTAATTTTTTGTCAAGATAAATTTCCGACAAATGAAAATCTGCGGCTTGCAATTATTGTCGGATTTTTAGGCGCCTACACAACTTTTTCAACTTTTGAATTTGAAACTTTTGAATTGATTCAAACAAGACACCTTTTATTGGCAATTCTTTATGTTGCGCTTAGTTTTGCGGTCGGATTAATTTCAGTTATTTCCGGCGCTTTTTTAGCACGAAGATTAATTTGAACGATTCATTTTGAGAATATAAAATTGCCAAAGATGTTTAACAAAAAGTAAATTTATGCGTTTAGTTATGCGGAAGCGGATAAAAATTTCGGCGTCCGCCTCGCATTTGTCTTTTGCTCGAAAGTATACGCAATTTTGATCAGCTGCGGTTCGGTGAAGGCGCGTCCGAAAAAGGCGATACCGACGGGCAGACCGTCCGCGAAACCTGCCGGAACACTGATATACGGGTAACCCGCGACTGCCGCCATCGACCATGTTCCACCGACTGCCGGCGAGACAATCGCATCCAGCTTGTTTTTTGAAACCACGGCGTCAATGCCTTCTTCTCGTGCCGCCCTTTTGACTTTTTGCAGCGATTGCAAATAGGCGTTTTCGGTTAAATCGCCTTTACTTTGCGCTTGCAGAAAAAGTTCCTGCCCGAAAAGCGGCATCTCGTGTTCCTTATTTTCTTCGTTGAATTTGATTAAATCGGCGAGCGTTTTGTACGGGACGCGTCTTTTGGCAAGATATTTATTTAGATCGGTTTTAAATTCGTAGAGCAGAACCTGCAGTCGGTCGTCGCCTAATTTACTAAAATCTCCGGGGAAAGTTACATCAATTAAAGTCGCGCCGTTAGCCTTCAAAACTTCAAAATGCGATTCCATCATCGCCTTGACCGCCGCGTTATTCCCAAGAAATTGACGCGCTACACCAATCCTCGTGCCGCGCAAACCGTCGGGGTCGAGAAATTTCGTGTAATCTTTCTCGCCCTTTTTGCTCTCGTTGGTCATCTGGTCACGTTTGTCGCGCCCGACCATTACGCCGAGCAAGATAACCGCATCTGCCACGTTTCGCGCCATCGGTCCGGCGGTATCTTGCGTGTGCGCGATGGGAATGATACCGCTGCGGGAAATTAATCCGAGCGTCGGCTTGATGCCGACGACGCCGTTTCTCGTCGCCGGACAAATAATCGAGCCGTTGGTTTCCGTGCCGACGGCGACCGCCGCGAGGTTGGCGGAAATCGCCACGCCCGAACCCGCAGACGAGCCGCACGGATTCTTATCTAGAATATACGGATTGTTCGTCTGACCGCCGCGTCCCGACCAGCCGCTGATGGATTTTGTTGAGCGGAAATTCGCCCACTCCGACAGATTCGTTTTGCCCAGAATAACCGCGCCCGCTTTGCGTAATTTTTCGACGATAAAAGCGTCGCGCTCCGGCACGGGCGCGTCAACAAGGGCGAAACTTCCGGCGGTGGTTTTCATCCTGTCCGCCGTATCAATGTTGTCTTTGATCAAAACGGGAATGCCGTGAAGCATACCGCGAACTTTGCCCCGCTTGCGCTCTTTATCCAATTCTTCGGCGATCTTCAAGGCATCGGGGTTCGTCTCAATGACCGACCTCAGCTTTGGGTCGATTTCCCTGATTCTTTCGAGATACATTTCGGCAAGCTGCCGAGCAGAAAGCTCACCCGATTTCATTTTGGCTTGCAATCGGGCGATGGTAATTTCGTGTAGTTCAGCGTGCGGCTCAGCAAAAGCGATTGCGTCCGCCTTAACGTTTTTCATAAAACCCAGTGCGGTGATGCCCGCCGCGCCCACCTTCAAAAACTCGCGACGACTTTGTTTTTCTTGCCTCATAATGTTCTGAAAATTTCCCGACAGATTTATGCGTTTCTTAATTTTATAACCGATTCTTTCACTGCCGCGCAAATGTCCTTCAAATCTCCCGAATGAGATGCGAAATATCTGAAAATTCGTCGCGTCTTATCCGGCTCGAAAAATGGAATCGCACATAGTCCGCCACGTCGTAAATTCTTCAACTAAAGGTTCTCCCCGAATTAATAGTCAGTAGTAAATAATCTGCCGTCTAGGCAGAAAGCGCGCCTTTTATTGATGTTAAAAAAAATCGTGGAATATCGGCGGCTCTTTTATTTTCTGATAATAAAGAAATCCATAATTTTGTAAAAATATATGTTTATAAAGATTTTCTGATGAACAATTTAATCCGGCTGTCTTCGTAAGTCTAATTATCTGACTAATAATAGAAGAGTTATGGATATAAAACCAACAACAAAAATTTTGGCTTTATAGTTGCCTATTTTCGTCGTCATAATCTGTTTTGGACAAGAAGTGAAGGCTATTTAATTAATGGAGGCTGCCCATGTTGAAAATATACGTCGATTGTTTTACGAAGTTTTTTTTGTTTGTAATGTTTGTTGTGGCAAGCATTACACCGACACTTGCTCAGGAAGGCTCGGCAACCCTGAGAGGCGAGGTGCTTGATCCGAGCGGAGCGGTTGTCCCCGGCGCTACGGTTGCAATTGTCAATCAGGAAACAGGGCTTAACCGCCGATCTGTTATTACGAGCGAATCCGGTGATTATGTTTTCGCTTCTCTGACGCCCGGTTTGTATCGGATTACGGTGGAAGCCGCCGGTTTTAAGAAATCGGTCAAAGAAGATGTCAGGCTCAACGTCGGGGAAACTCAGGAATTTAAGTTTTCGATGGAAACCGGCGGAGCGCAGGAAACTGTAACGGTTACCACCGAAGAACCG
>JALZOH010000050.1 GCA_030857305.1 Acidobacteriota bacterium | reverse complement strand
CAAGTATTCTCATAATGGATAGTCGAAAATGAAAAATGAAAAATGAGGAAGGCTGTTTTCAATTGTCCATCTTTCATTCACTTTAAATGTTTTTCAAAAAAATTCAAAATTCGTGTATATTCATCCGTCCAACTTGTCGGGCGCGAAAAGCCGTGATTTTCCGATGGATATAACATTGCTTCAAAATACGCGGTTTTTTCGAGTCTAATCAGTTTTTCAATTAACTGAATTGAATCCTGCGCGTGAACATTGTCGTCAACCAGTCCGTGCAGGATCAAAAGCGGCTTCTGCAATTTGTCGGCATAAAAAATAGGCGAGCTGCGCTTGTAGGCTTCAGAGTTTTTTTCGGGAAAACCCAGTCTTTCCGCCGTATAGACAGGATTTGCCGCAAAATAATTTTTCCAATCGGCAACGGGGCGCAAGGCGGCTGCCGCCGTAATCTTTTCAGGCGCGCGCATCACAAGCATTTCCGCCATAAATCCGCCGTAGCTTCCGCCGTATACGCCAACACGCTTACTGTCAACTGCATAATTTTTTACCGCAAAATCAATTCCGTCCAGATGATCCTGGTAATCGAGTCCGCCGAGAAAATCATACACGTCAGTGCGGAAATCGCGCCCGTAACCCGCCGAACCTCGATAATCAATGTCGAGAACGACGTAACCTTTTTTTGTCAAAAGCGTGTGAAACATAAACTCGCGGTAATAATTGTTCCAGCCGTTAATGACGTTTTGCAAGTAGCCTGCTCCATGAACGAAAACAACCATCGGATATTTTTTAGCTTTATCAAAACTGCTTGGCAGATAAATTTTTGCCGGAATATCTTTGCCATCTTTGGCTTTGAAACTAAAAAATTTCGGCTCGCTCCATTTCGTCTGCTTAAATTTTTCGGGAATCGAATTTGTCAAACGAATCGGATAAAAAGCGTTTTCTGACGCAGAACAACCCGTACATATTTTATAAACATAAAGTTCTGTCGGCTGATTCCACTGTGAAAAATTGTAAAGCACAACCGGTATCTGACTTTTCGTCGAGATTTGCGGGTTTGTCTTCATTCCTTTTTTTGAATCAAGAAAATTTAACTTTGATTTATCTTTTGGGTTTAGAACAAAATACTCTCGATTGGCAGCGCCATTTTCCGTTGAAGAGTAAATAATGTTTCCAAACTCTTCACCCCATTTTGCCCACTGAACTTCCCATTTGCCTTTGGTTAATTGCTTAATTTCGGCATTCGCTTTGCCGTCTTTAATCTTCGCTGTATCGAGCGTCGCCAAATAAATATGATTCCAGCCGTCGCGTTCGGATGTGAATAAAAATTGATTCGCGTTTTGGGGATGTGGTTCGATTGTGCGCGAAGGTCCGCCGATCCATTTCGCGTCCGACTCTTCATCAACCAGAAAAGCTTCCGTTTTGCTCTCAGAAATATTGGCGAGAAAAATCTGTCGGCGTTTCGTGTCTTTATCAATGCGGTCGATTAAGAGTCGCTTTCCGCCTTCGAGCCATTGCACATTTCGTAGATAACTTGCGCCTTCGGCTTTCGGTAAATTTACGTCGATTGCTTTTTCAAGGCTTCCGTCAGTTTTAACAATTTTTACGCTTTGTTCACCAAATCCGCGTCGGAACGTCGGAGCCTGCACAAATTCATCGAGGTAATTCGGCACATACAAAGCGCGTTGTTTGGAATTGTCCGCCACAATATAAGCCAAAAATTTTGCATCTTCGGTCGGCTGCATGGAAGATACACTGATAAAATTTGCCGGATTCGCTTCTTTAGAAAGTTGAACGAGGGCAGTTTTTTCGATATTGAGAGCAAAAAAGTTACCGCTTGATTGATAAAGCAGCGTTGAGTTGTCAAGCCAGCGTACCGCCGCTTCGCCGCCTTGCGTGCGCGTAATGCGGCGCGGCGCGGAAACAATAAAAGGTTTTTTGCTCGAGTCAATTTCTAAAATATAAATATCGCTGTTCTGCACAAACAACAATCGTTTCGAGTCGGGCGAAAACTCCGCTCCGCCGAGATTTTTTTCACGCGTGCGCGTGAAGTCATCACGTACCGTCAAGCCGTAATTCAATTTACTGGCGGGCGTCTGGGTACGCGGCTCGTAATTTTTTTCCGCGCTGACAATCATTTGCAGGTCGCTGCCGTCTGTCGAGATTAAATAAAGATTGCGCGGCTCGCGTCCCTCGGCGTTCCAGGAAAAAGCGACAAGTTTTCCGTCGGGCGACAATTTCTCCGATTCAGGACGCATTCCGGCTAAACTCGGCTCCTGCATAATATCCCGCACCGAAAGCGTTTGAGCGGAAACTTGCAAACAAAGCGCGAAAGTCAAAAGGCAAAAAAAGTTTAATGTGCGTTTATTGGTGTGCATAATTTTTCGAATGTCTGTTTGGCGGAAATGTACAAGAGCGATTATAAATGAATTATGCCCGAAAAACCGAATCAAGAAAAAGAGCAGCCAGGAAAAATTGAAAACTTTCCTTTTGAAAAGCCCGAAAGCGAAAACGATGACTGGAGCGACGACCAAAAGAAAAAGAGTTACTACTACGATGACTCTCACGGATACGAAATTTATAACCTGGATGAAGACGATGATGAAGCGGAAGAAGAACCAAAAAATTCTGCTAAAAATAAACCAGCTTTATGAAAATTGAAAAACTTCACAATTGGAATTTATCGCCGCGCGAAGCGATTGAAATTCAGAAACAGCTTGCTTATGAAATCGTCACCGAAAATAAATTTACCGAGCCGATAAAAACTGTGGCGGGAATTGATTTAGGCTTCGACCTGAAAACCGATACGAGCCGGGCGGTCGTCGTTGTCTTAAGTTTTCCCGAACTCAAGCTTCCGGAAACAAGCGAAGCAAAAATGCCGATTCAATTTCCATACGTTCCCGGGTTATTGTCGTTTCGTGAAACTCCGGTCGCCATTCGCGCACTGGAAAATTTACATCTCACGCCCGACATAATTTTATGCGATGGTCAAGGTTTAGCTCATCCGCGCCGGTTCGGTATCGCCTGTCACATCGGACTCATTGCCAATGTGCCGACCATCGGCGTAGCGAAATCAATTTTGGTCGGAAAATTTGAAAATCTCGGAGAAACCCGCGGAAGCACGGCGGATTTGATTCACCGCCACGAAAAAATCGGCGTTGCTTTGCGGACAAAAGACAAAGTTCAGCCCGTTTATGTTTCCGTCGGTCATCGCATCGGTTTGAAAACAGCAACAGATTACGTTTTGCAATGTGCGCCGAAATATCGTCTGCCGGAAACCACTCGGTTAGCCGATAAATTAGCTTCATATCGCAGGAAATAATTATTCCGATAAATTTCGATTTGATGTATCAAGCGCATCGCGGATACCGTCGGCAAAGAGAAACCAAGCGAGCATTGTTAAAGCGAGAATTATCGCGGGGAAAACCGTCAGATGCCAAGCCGTGCGAATGTAAGCTTGATACATTCCAATCATTTGTCCCCAGGAGGCTTGCGGCGCGGGAATTCCCAAACCCAAAAAACTCAAGCCCGCTTCGGCAAACATCGCGCCCGGAATACCTAACGCCATCGAAACGATAATCGGAGTCAGCACGTTTCGTAAAATATGCTTTTTGAAGATATACCAAGTATTGCCGCCCATTGCGCGTGAGGCGCGAATATAATCGGTTTTTTTGAGCGAAAGAACTTGTCCGCGCACCAGCCGCGCCATTCCAATCCAACCTGTTAAAGTCATTGCCAGAATCAAATTCCAGAAGCCCGCGCCGAGCGCAACCATCAGGAGAATGTAAAAAAGAATGGTCGGCAAAGATGACAAAACATCAATTACGCGCATTACAATGTAATCGAGCCAGCCGCCTTTTAAGCCCGCCAATGCACCGACCGGAACGCCGACAATCGCGATTGCAAGTTGACTGAGAACGCCGACACTAATGGAAATTCGTGCGCCGTAAAGCAGACGCGAAAAAACATCGCGTCCCAAATCGTCAGTACCGAGCCAATGCAGACGACCCGGCGTTTCCCAGGTTGCCAGAAAATCGCCTTTATACGGATTATACGGGGCAATATACGGTGCGGCGACGGCGACGATTATCTGGAAAATAATAAAAAAAAGTGAAACAGCGGCAATTTTATTACGGGCGAAACACCGCCAAAAACGCAGAAAACTATGAGTTCGCGGATTGATTGAAATTTTATCTATTGTCGCTGCGTTCGTTGCCATTTAAGAGTTACTGCCTGCGAAATAAGCGAAAAGCGCGAAAAAGAAACCAAAATAAATCTTTTGTTTTTATTCCGTGTGTTTTGCGTGTTTCGCGGGCTAAATATTCTATTCTTCCTTTACCAAAGTTACGCGCGGGTCAGCCAATGCGTAGAGCAAATCAGTTATTAAATACGCCAAGCTGATAATCAGAGTCCAAGTAAGCGTCGTCGCCATAATCATCGGGTAATCGCGGCTGCCGATTGCCGAAACGAAATAAAAACCGATGCCCGGAATGCGAAAAATACTTTCAACGAAAAACGAGCCGACAATCAAACCCGCCGCGAGCGGTCCGCCGACCGTCAGAAGTGGCGTAAGCGCGTTTTTGAAAACGTGAACAAACATAATCCGCGTTTTGCTCAAGCCTTTGGCGCGGGCGGTACGGACGTAATTTGCTTTCATCGCGTCCGTCATACTCGCCCGCGTGTAGCGTTGCAGAACGAGAATCGGCGCGAGCGAATTTGCCAGAACGGGCATAATCCAATGCCAGGGCGTTCGCCAACCGCCGGTCGGAAGCCAGCCGAGCCAGACGGAAAAAATAACCTGCAAAAGAATGGCAAAAACAAAACTCGGCATAACCAGACAGAAAATCGAAACGCTCGTGCCGAAATAATCGAAAATCGAGTTCGGTTTAATTGCTGATAAAATACCGAGTCCGACACCGACCATTACTGAAAAAATAAAAGTTAAAAGTCCGAGTTGCAGAGAATAAGACCATTGTTCTTTGAAAATTCCAACTACCGTTCGGCTCGGATAAGCCATCGAATAACCGAAATCTAACAAAACGGCGTTTCGGACAAAAAGCACGTATTGTTTCCATATCGGTTGATCTAATCCGTATTTTTCGTTGAGTTGGCGTTTGATATTTTCGGGAACCATCTGTTGTTTTTCGAGCGCGCGCGCATCGAAAGGTCCGCCCGGAACGGCGTGCATCAGCCCAAAGGTCAACGCCGAAACAATCAGCAAAACACCGAAAAGTCCTGCAATTCTTAATAAAATGTAATGAGCCATATTTTATTTTCACCACAAGGAAAATTGTCCACAGACAAACCGGAGATGAACACAGATTTTATTTTCTTCTAATCTGTGTGTATCTGTGTCCTTTGTGGACAATTCTCTTCGTTTTTCTGTGGTTCAATTTTTTCATACAAAATGACAAGCAACTTCCTGATTTTCTTGAATCATACGCAGTTGCGGTTCTTCCGCCGTGCAAATCTCCTGTGCCAAAGGGCAGTGCAGGCGGAAAACACAGCCCGTCGGACGCTGTGTGATTTCGTCAATCTCGCCTTTCACGTTCAGCTCGACTTCGCGTTTCGACGGGTCAGGTTCGGGAATCGCTCGAATCAAAGTTTGCGTGTACGGATGTCGCGGCGCGGTCGTAATCAGTTTGCTTGCGCCGATTTCCACCAATCTTCCCAGATACATCACGCCGATACGCCGGCTCATAAAAGCGGTAATGGCAATATTGTGCGAAATAAAAAGATAGGCTAAACCGAATTCATCCTGCAAATCGCGCAGGAGATTTAGAATTTGCGCCTGAACGGAAACGTCCAGAGCCGAAACGGGTTCGTCGCAAATTAAAAGTTTTGGACGCAAAGCAAGCGCACGCGCAATGCCGATTCGCTGCTGCTGCCCGCCGGAAAACTCAGAAGGAAAACGGCGCATATCTTCGACGGATAATCCGACGCGCTCAAGCAAGTTAGCGATTTTGCCGGTTCTTTCATTCTTCGTGCCGATATTGTGAATTTCGAGTGGTTCGCCGATAATTTGCTCGATTGTCAGGCGCGGGTCGAGCGAGGCAACCGGGTCCTGGAAAATCATCTGCATTTGTTTTCTAATTGGTTTTAATTGTTTTGCATCAAAATTCGTGATGTTTTTTCCGCCAAACAGAATTTGCCCGCCGTCGAGCGCGTAAAGCTGCATAATCGTTAAAGCAAGAGTTGATTTTCCGCAGCCGGATTCGCCGACAAGACCGAGCGTTTCGCTTTCCCGTAAAGATAAATTCACGCGGTCAACGGCGATATTCTCAGTCTTTTTGCCAAAAAAGCTGTACCGCGAAGAAAAAGTTTTTGTTAATTCAATTGTGTGTAACAATGTTTCGGACATTATTAAATAACCTATCGGTTAAAATTTCTTCCTGCGCCACCCAGCAAGCAGCTGATTGCCCGGCTCGAATTTCCGTTAAAATCGGACGCTTTTCGGCGCAAATTGAAATACGAAAAGGACAACGCGGGTAAAAAGAACAACCAACATAATCTTCACGCTGAAGACGCGGCGGTGCGCCTTCGATGGTTTGCAGTCTTTCCGGTTGCTCGCCCAGACGCGGAATCGAAGCGACGAGCGCCTGTGTGTATGGATGCTGCGGACGCTCAAAAATATCTGCGACGGGTGCGTTTTCCACGATTCTTCCCGCATACATCACGGCAACTTGGTCGGCTAATTGAGCGACAACTCCTAAATCGTGCGTGATGATAATGATTGACATTCCTGATTCGTTTTTAAATTCGCGCAGAAGATTTAGAATTTGTGCCTGAATTGTTACATCAAGCGCGGTTGTCGGTTCATCGGCAATCAGCAATTTTGGCTGGCAAGTAACTGCCATCGCAATCATCACGCGCTGGCGCATTCCACCGGAAAATTCGTGCGGGTAATCGTCAATTCTATGTTTGGCATTCGCAATTCCGACGCGCTGAAGAAGATAAATTGCCTGTTGACGCGCTTCTTTTGAAGACAACCCGCGATGAATGTGCAAAGTTTCCATAATCTGATAACCAACGGATAAAACCGGATTTAGCGAGGTCATCGGATCCTGAAAAATCATCGAGATGCGATTGCCCAATATTCTTTCGAGTTGTTTGTCAGAAAGATTAAATAAATCTATTTCTTTATCTTCATCGTGAAAAATTACTTTGCCGTCTGAAATCTCACCGGGCGGTTCGATAAGCCGCATAATCGAAAGTGCGGTGACGCTTTTGCCGCAGCCAGATTCACCGACTATGCCCAGAACGCTGCCTTCTTCAATAGTAAAAGACACGCCGTTGACGGCTTTTGCCGAATTGAATTGTGTTTGAAGATTTTCGACTTCAAGCAAAATTTTGGGCATAAAAATTCAAGTAAAAAGTAAAAAGGCAAAATTTTCGATACTTTATATTCAATTCGAAAATTACGACGCTAAAATTTTTACTTTTGCCTTTTTACTTTAATCACGCCACTCATCAACATCATTACGGATATACATCTGAAAGCGCGAAATATCCAGATAACGGAAAACGACGTTACCGTTATTATCAGGCTCGAATCCGGTCAAATACGGATACCAGATTTGATATGTAACTGTTTGCGTTAAGAAAAGCCCGCCGACATCTTCAACCAGAATACGTTCTGCCTCTTGATATAGACTTATTCGGGTTGGCTCGTCAATTTCGTGTCCCGCCTGCGTAACCAATTCATCAAATTTCGCGTTTCGCCAGGCGTGGCGCGGAGAACCCTGCTCACTCGTGCTGCGCCAAAGGCGCGTCAGCATATTTGCCGGGTCGAGAAAATCATACTCATATTCTCCGCGATAAAGCGGCATTTCGTGCCGCGCCCGCTTTGCGCCCCAGACCGCGCCTTCCACGATTTGCAGATTAACACCGATATTGAGATAGCGTTCCCACTGGTCTTTGACATATTCCAGCATGACATCGCGCCCGTTGGAAAACATATCCAAGACTAGCTGATTGCCGCTCGCATCGTTGCCGTTCGGGTAGCCGGCTTCTGCCAAAAGTTCTTTCGCTTTTTCGATATTAAAGTCCTGCACCGATTTTAATTCGGGATTATGAGCGGGAAAATCTGGCGGCAGCATCGAAAATGCCGGAACGCGTGTTCCGAGCATTACTTTACTGCAAAAAGGTTCGCGGTCAATCGCGTGCGAAAGTGCCTGCCTTAGCTTCAAATTATCAAACGGCGGTCGCAAAGTATCAAAAGATAAGTATTGAGTCTGAAAATTATTGAAAGAATGTAGATATTTTTCCAGCTCAATATCATTAACAACCTGCGCGAGTTCCTGCGGCTGCAAAATGGCGATGTAATCAATCTCTTTATTCAGCCACGAATTAAACCAGCCAATCGCGGGCGCCCCGACGATTTGGATCAATCTTTGAATTCCGGATTTATGCGCTCCGTTGTAAAAAGGATTTGCGTCCCATTCTAGCCGCTGATTATGTTCCCAACTCAAAAGCCGCATCGGACCCGACGAGACAAAACCTTCAGCCGTGTCCGCCCAATGTTCGGGATTATTTTCGGCTTTGTGTTTCGGCGCGGGAACTGCCGCTTGATAGGCTAATAAAGCGGGAAGATGCGGAATTGCACCGTTTTCGCCGTGTATGCGAATGGTTCTATCGTCAATCGCTTCAACGCCGACATCTTCCGGTTGTCCTTTTCCTTCTTTTAACGCCTGAATGCCTTTGATGTCGTAATAAAACCACGTCCACGGATTATCTAATTTAGGCGAAGCCAGATGGCGAAATGTAAAAACCCAATCGTGCGCCGTAATCGGCACCCCGTCGCTCCAACGCGCGTCTTTACGAATCACAAAATCCCAATAATCTACGTTTTCTCCGGCTTTCCAGCTTTCGGCGAGCCCGGGAACAAGATTTTGATTCTGGTCGCGCCTGAGAAGCGGTTCACCGCCCCAATTTATCGCCACACCCGCGCCGTAAATATCTCTGGCAATATCGAGATGACGTGGTTCTGATGCCGGCTCGTATAAAATTTGCTTTTCTAAAGGCGCGGCATCCGGTGGCAGAATGCGTCCGTGCGGCGTAACAATCGGCTCATTTGAATTTACGATAATCGGCTGATTCTTTGTTACATTTGCACCGCAACCAATCAAAGTTTTGCTGATAACGGTTGCACCGGCAAGATGCAACAGTTTGCGGCGTGTGATTTTGCTCATTCGCAATGTATTTTCTTTAATGACTAATCGGTGATTTGCCAATTTGTCCGTTTATTTGAGAAAACATTGTATCATTTGAGTTCGGGAAATAAAATTATGACCGCGAAAGACATTGGAACACTGTCGAGTCGTCGATAAAAAGCGCGAAAGTTGAGCGACAAATTGCTGACAAACATCAAGGAAAATAAAGTGTAAATTGAAAAACTATGCGATGTTTTCAGACAACTTGATGGAGATTACGTTTATAGCTTTTTATCATCAGAGTTTCAAGGTTTTCGGAGCGAGGGCTCAAATCGAGCAAGCCAAAGAATTGTTTGAACGTCTTGCGCCCGATTCATTTCCGCTCGGGCGATGGTTTTGCTCGATTACAGACCAGGCAATCGGCAAGGAGTTTGACTGTGCAAAAACAAATCAAATCTAGCTCGCAGAAACGCCTCCGATTCTCGAAGCCTAATGTCACTCGAAGTATTTTCCCGCTCAAATGCTTGTCGCCGCAGATGAATTAGAGGAAAACCCGCAGATTTTACCGAACGGCTGGGCAGCAGTTTTGTATCTTTATATTTTACGATAAATTTCAAAAACAAAAATCGTGAACGGAAATTATTCCATTCACGATTTATTATTCGCGAGTTACAAAAAACTATTTTTTTGGTCGTTCATTCGGCTTCAAAACTCGCTTGCGAAGGCGAATCGCTTTCGGCGTGGCTTCGACCAGTTCGTCGTCGGCGATGAATTCGAGGGCTTGTTCGAGCGATAAATCTTTGACGGGAACGAGCCGCATCGCTTCATCAGTTGAAGTTGTTCGCATATTCGTCAGCTTTTTCTCTTTCACAGGATTTACGTCGAGGTCAACGGCACGGGCGTTTTCGCCGATAATCATTCCTTCGTAAACCTTTGTTTGCGGATTGACGAAAAGCGCGCCGCGTTCCTGTAAAGCGTACAGCGCGTAGGTCGTTGTTTCACCCATACGGTCGGAGATG
>JALZOH010000399.1 GCA_030857305.1 Acidobacteriota bacterium | reverse complement strand
GTTTGGTGGCTTTCGCTTCTTCTCTCGACCAAATCGGTATTTTCGGACAAACTTGCAAAGATGTCGCGCAGGTTCTCGGCGTTATCAGCGGACGCGATGAACACGACGCGACAAGCGCAGATGTTACTGTTCCGGATTATACCGCCGCTTTAGAAAAAGATATAAAAAACAGAAAAATCGGCGTGCCGCGCGCTCTTTTCGGCGAAGGTCTCGATACGGAAATCAGAGAATCAGTCGAATATGCAATTGAAAACTACCGAAAATTAGGTGCGGAAATAGTCGACATAGAACTGCCGCACTCGAAATATTCCATCGCGGTTTATTACATTCTCGCTCCCGCCGAGGCTTCTTCAAATCTGGCGCGGTTCGACGGCGTTCGCTATGGTCTTCGCGCGGAAAATTCTCCCGCTTTGCGCGACATGTATAGTAAAACCCGTGAAGAAGGTTTCGGCGCGGAAGTTAAACGCCGCATAATGCTCGGCACATACGTTTTGTCAAGCGGCTATTACGACGCTTATTACGCCAAAGCGCAAAAAGTTCGCACATTACTCAAACAGGATTTTTTAAATGCCTTTGAAAAATGCGATATGATTTTAACGCCGACCGCTCCGACCACCGCTTTTAAAATCGGCGAAAAGTCTGACGACCCGCTGGCAATGTATCTGTCTGATATTTTTACGGTTTCGGCAAATCTGGCGGGCATTCCGGGAATTTCAGTTCCGTGCGGTTTATCTTCCACCGGCTTGCCGATTGGTTTGCAGTTATTGGGTAAATATTGGACGGAAGAAGTTTTACTAAATTTTGCACACGTTTATCAAGCTGAGTTTCCGCTTGGTGCAAAGCCGTCAGTCAGCATTTCGAATTAGAAGTTTGCTTTAAGAATGCTAATTTTGGTTGTTAGAAGCAGAATTTATGCAGCAAACCTTCTAAACAATGTGCGGTAGCTCACAAATGATTGTGTTTCACTTCATCTCTGGCGGAGTTTCGCTTTGAAATTCTACCCAACTATTGTATGCCGGATGAAAAAAACCAAGTTGCGCGGCATGCAGGCACAGGCGCGAAAATTCGCGTCCGTTGTAAGCCGGATCGCCGATTATTGGATGCCCCAGATATGCGCAGTGAATACGCAACTGGTTTGTTCTCCCAGTAACCGGTTCAAGCTCCAGAAGCGTTTTGTCGGAGAATTTCTCCAATACTTTGTAGTGAGTTATCGCGGATTTGCCGTCTGTCGTCACGTTCCACTGCGTTGTTTGCTCAACACGACCGATTGGAGCGTCAATTGTTCCTGAATCATTTTTTAAAACTCCTTCAACTACCGCTAAATATTTCTTCTTAACTAATCTTCGCTCAAAATGGTTTGAAAGAAGTTTATGAGCGCGCGTTGTTTTTGCCGCGACTACTAAACCCGAAGTCAGGCGGTCAAGCCGGTGAACCAAGCCCGGACGAATCAATTTGTTACTGTTGTTTAGATTGACGTTTTCCTGATTTAGATAATAGGCAAGCGCATTCAAAAGTGTTCCGGTTTTTTGGGAAGATGTCGGGTGAACGAGCAATCCGGCAGGTTTATTAACCACAATTATTTCTTCGTCTTCAAAAACAATTTGAAGCGGAATGCACTCCGGTTTCATTGCGGTTTCCGCCGAAACGTCAACTTCAAGTTCAACCAAGTCGTCTTTTTGTAAATGATATCCGCCGCCTTTTATCGTTCCGTTGACTGTGCAAACTTCTCTCTTTAACAAATTGCGTAAATAAATTTTACTGACGACGGTTATTTCGTCGCACAAAAAATTATCGAGCCGGTTTTTACGCACTGTTTCTTCAATCTTAAATTGAAATCTGGTTGGCACAATCGATCGATCACGAATTTCAAAGTAGGAAATTAAATATCATTCATATTCGTAATTTCGTACTTTGAAATTTACCCAAGTTTTTCATTGACGAAAGTAAAAATCCCGGTCGCGACACTGACAACGATAAAAGTTGCGACAGCGCGCCAAACCGCATCTGACTCGGTAAATTGCCAAATCGCCAAAATGCATAAAACCGTGCAGGCGGCAAGTGAAAACGTAATTATTACAAAGGAAATAATGCGAACCAGATGCGGTTCGACAACGCCTTTTACTTCACGTTTCATTTTTGCGGGTGGTTGGTTAAATTCTTTGCTCATTGAATTACTATAATAAATTTAAAATCGCCCAAAGTGAAACAATGGAAATCAAAATCCATAAGATAACGCCTTGAATCAACGGTTTAACCCCAACTTTTTTGAGCGTTTCAAACGATAAACTTGTGCCGATTAAGAAAAGCGTAATGGTTAATCCTTTTTTGGCAAGCATTACGATTGAATCAAAAAGACTCGGCAGGATAAAAGTCGGCGCGTAAGTTCTAAAAATTGTCGCCAGAAGAAAGAAAAGTATAAAGTACGGAATAGCGACTTTTTTCGCTGATTGCGCGCGATAGAAATACGAAAAAAGTAGCGCAACAGGCGCAATCCAGAGAGCGCGGGCTAATTTAACGGTTGTCGCAATCGCTAATGCTTCCGCGCCGAAAGTTTGTGAGGCGCCGACCACGGAGCTTGTATCGTGGATGGCAATTGCCGCCCAGACGCCGAACTGATTCTGAGTCAATTCAAACAAATTCCCAATTAAGGGGAAAATTAACAGCGCAATCGAATTTAAGATAAAAATCGTTCCCAAAGAGACGGAAATTTCATCATTATCAGCGTCAATTACCGGAGCAACCGCAGCAATCGCGCTGCCGCCGCAAATCGCTGTTCCCGACGAAATGAGCGCAGACGTTTTTTCATTAACGTTTAATAACTTACCAACTAGATAACCTAAAACGAGCGTGCCGAAAATCGTCGCAATCGTGAACAAAATTCCGCTTTTCCCGGCTTCGACGACTTTTTCCAAGTTCATTCCGAAGCCGAGTAAAACAACCGAAACCTGTAGTAAAATTTTGGTGGCTCTGCTTGTTTCGTCATGAAACGGATTACCGACCACAAAAGCAAAAAGCAACCCTAAAACAAGCGCAATCGGTGGCGAAACAAAAGGCGTGAGACAAACGAAAATTAAAATTATAAAAAGGATTTTTTGCCAAAACAT
>JALZOH010000398.1 GCA_030857305.1 Acidobacteriota bacterium | reverse complement strand
TTTCGGGCGCGCTCAAAAATTGGATGGGAACGTGCAATCAAAATTGGCGGCAGATTCATCACGGCGACGACGATTCGATTGCCCGCTTTGTCGAGGTTATGGCGCATCGAAAGCCGGATTTGAATGTGGTTGACGCTCTTATCGCGGGCGAGGGCGACGGACCGATTGCCAATCAACCGCATTGGTGCGGCTGCATTTTAGCGTCCGTTGACCCGGTGGCGATTGACGTTTCGATTGCCCGCCTTTTGAGTCAGGAAAAATCGAAAATCACGTTTAAATACGCCGCCGAAGCCGAACAGCAAGGACTTGGAACGCAAACAAATATCGAATATGTCGGACGACAAATTGACGAAGTGAAAATTCCGGCGTGGGGCGGTCACATAGGTTTTGATTATTTGCCGATAAACTTTCTCGTCGGCAAGGGCGTGTCTTTGGCGGGAACAATCGGACACGTCAAGAGCGCGATTGATTCGATGCTGCGCCGCAACGACCTCAACAATCTCATCTGGCTCAAAGGCACGCCGACGATTATGATTGGCAACATTGAAGACCCGGAGTTTGAAGCGCACCTCAAAGAAGGTCCGTATCTGATTTTTGACGACGCGGCGCGTCAGGAATATAAAACCGATTCGCGCGTTCATTTCATCAAAGGTCATCCGGTTTTGCGCGATGCGATGACCGGCTTGCTCAAGGGCTTGGGCGCGGACGCAAACTTGGGCGGTCAAGCGATTATGGCTTACGAGCAACTTCAGCGATGGGGACAGCATAGTCTCGAATACGGCACGGCGACACGCAAAGTTTTGACCGTTGCCAAGCCGCTCACCGCCGCCGCGCTTGCCGTTGCGGGAATTGCCGTGTTGTGGAAAGTAGCTGGAAAAATTGCGAAGAAATCCGACAAAAATTGATTTTTAAAAATTGGGGGAAAATTAATTGTCGGCGCGAAGGAATAAAATGCGGAAAGCGAAACATTATTATTTTGTCGGACGCGGGTTTTCCAAACGAAAATTAAATATGTTTGGCATTGGCGGTAAAGAGCGGGAAAAAGAATGGGCGGCGTTTGAAGCGGAGGCTTTGCCTTTGATGGCGGATGTTTTTCGCGTGGCAAAGTACCTGGCGCGCGACCGCGAAACAGCCGAAGACTTAACGCAGGAAACTTTCGCCGAGGCTCTGAAATCGTTTCATCGCTACACGCCCGACACTAATTGCCGCGCGTGGCTGGTAACAATTCTTTATCACTTAAACAGCAAGCGGCGGCACAAGTTGGGGCAGCTTAAACTCGTCGAAGACACTGAAGAACAAATTGCGCAAACCGTCGCTTTTGTGCCGCCGATACCGGAGGAGTTAAAGGACGAAGAAATTTTGCAAGCGCTTGAGAAGTTGCCGAAGGCGTTCCGCGATGTGGTAGTTTTAACCGATGTTGAAGAATTTTCTTACAAGGAGGTCGCCGCGCTTTTGCAGGTCCCGATTGGAACGGTGATGTCGCGCCTGCATCGCGGGCGAAAGCTGCTGCGGCAGCAGTTGACCGAATACGCGCGAAGTTTCGGTATCACCGCCGAAGGTTAGAGAAAAATTATTATGCGTTGTCAGGAATTTAGAGAAATGATGGATTCGTATCTCGGCGACGAGCTGCTCGTCGAGACGAATCACGAAGTTTTAGGGCATCTGGAAAATTGTCCGTCTTGCCGCAATGAACTTGCCGCGCGCCGCGGACTGCTGGCGCAAATGCGTTCGGCATTCAAGAGCATCCCGGAAATGCAGATGAATCCGGCTTTTGCGATTAAACTGCAAAACGATTTACGACAAATCGCTTTGCGCCCGTCCGTTTGGGAAAAATTGAAAAGTGGCGCTTTCGTTAATTCGCCGATTTTAGCAGCGACGATGGCAGCTTGCTTATTTGTCGGCATCTTTTTCGGCGTAACTTGGCTGCGACGCCTCCCTGCGCCGGGAAATACGATTGCCCGGGAAAATCAAACAGAAAAGCTCGCCGAAACTTTGCCGGAAATCGAGTCGAACACGGGGCAAATCATTCAAGCTGCGTGGCGTGATTTGACGCATCTGGCAGTCGGCGACCATAAAAACTGCGCTCTTCATTTTCAGCTGGCGGAAGAACCGATTACCCTGAAAGAAGCCGCCGGAAAATACGGGAAATACAACAAAGATTTGGACAAAACCGTAATCGCGTCTTTGAGCGAAGCTTTCACCGAAAAGCAAACAGATAAGACAGCTGACAAAATCGAGCTTTTTGAAGCGCATTCGTGCGTTTTTCAAGGAAAGCGTTTCGCGCACGTCATTTTGCTTCATCGCAATCGCCGAATCTCCGTGCTGGTTACCGAAGCAAATCTGCCGGGCGCGGGCGATGAAGAAATTCACAGCGAGGCAACCGCCGGAGGAATGTTAGTAGCGCGTTTTCGCACGGCAAATCACGCCGTTTTCGTTGTTTCTGATTTAACGGCAACGGAAAACGTGACCATTGCTCAAAAGCTTTCGCCCGCCGTTCGCCGACATATTGAGCAAGCCGAATCGAAAGTGTAAAAAAGATAAACCACTAAAACTCGACCTCACGCCAAAAATTGACAGGAGATTCGTAAATATGGCGAAGCAATTAGAAAAAAAACATTCGCTTGCCGTGCGCTGGCTGCACTGGATAAGTTTTCCGCTTTTAACTCTAATGATTTGGAGCGGAATCTTAATTTACTGGGCGAATGCGATTTACGGCGTGAAAATTTTCGGCTACGAATTGTTTCACTTTTTCCCCGCCTGGTTTTATGAAACTCTGGGCATTCCGTTTCGCCTTGCCGAAGGTTTGCAACTGCATTTTTTCTTTATGTGGTTCTTTCTCATAAACGGAATAATTTATGTGCTTTATTTAATGTTTTCGGGCGAATGGCGAGCGATTTTGCCAGTTCCGGGTTCACTAAAACGCGCCGCGCTAGTGACGCTTCACGATTTGCACATTGTCAAAAAACTTCCCGCTCAAGGCAAATACAATGATGCGCAGCGCATCGCCTACACAGGCGTGATTCTGATGGGCGCGGCGGCAGTCATCACGGGTTTGGCGATTTACAAGCCTTTGCAGTTATCCTGGCTAACCGCTCTTTTGGGCGGCTACGAA
>JALZOH010000397.1 GCA_030857305.1 Acidobacteriota bacterium | reverse complement strand
AAAGAAAACGAGACGGGCGTTCAAGTTGTCGCGCGGTGCAACCTCAATCGCTTCCTTTCCCAAAACGCTGTTGCTGATGATCAGCAATTTGTTTTGAAAAGTGCGGATTTTCATTCCGCGCCAGGAAATATTTTCGATTACTCCTGATCCTTTACCCTCAATCGCTACGACATCGCCGATTTGAAACGGTTGGTCGGCTTGCATTGCGAGACCGGCAAACAGATTTCCCAGAGTATCCTGCAGCGCCAGACCGATGACGACACCGATAATCGCCGAGCCGGTAAAAATCGGAGCGAGTTTTTCGTATGCGCTCGGATATTGCGTTTGAAGAATGATAAAAAAGGCGACCAGGCAAATAATGATTGTAAAAATGTTTCTGACCAGAGCTGAAATTTCGTAAGAGCTGGTTTTTCGTAAAAGAGTTTCAAACAGTAGAACGTTGATAAAACGGACAAACGTGACAACCAAAATAAGCCACAAAATTATTTTAACAATCCGAAAAAAATTATCGAGTAAATCGACGGCGACATTGACTTGACCCTGACTGACCGATGTAAAAAACGATGTAAAAAACGCGGGAAAATATCCCTTGATTGGCAGCTCGATAAAACCTAGTAAAATCAAGGAGGCGATAATAATGCCCGCCACAGAAATAAATACAAAAAATTGTTTTCTTAAATCGGATTTGGTCATAAGTCAAAATTGAAGTCGGTTGTTTAATTAACCAAAAATAATAAAACAACAATAATTATGTCAATTAAAAACGGTTGTCACAAGCAGAAGAATTGACAAGATTGAGAGAACGATTGTCATCAGCCACGCAAAACATTTGAACAGAAAACTGTTTTTGTAGTCGCCCATAATATCGGCGTTGCTCGAGAGTGTAACGATGGCGATTAGTAAAAAGGGAAGCAACAGTCCGTTGATACTTTGGGTAAAGATAAGCAGTTTAATCTGAGGAATGCCCGGAATTAGGGCGACAATCGCGCCGATTAGAATGAGCGAAGTAAAAATACCGAGAAAAATCGGCGCTTCCCGAAAAGAATGCGAAAGTCCTTTTTCAACGCCGAGTGCTTCGCTCAGCGAATAAGCGGTCGCCAGCGGCAAAACGCCCATCGCCAGCATTGCCGCGCCGAAGAGTCCGATAGCAAAAAGATACTGCGCATAAACACCGGCAAGTGGAACGAGTGCTTTTGCGGCAGTGGCAGCCGAATCGAGTTCTGTAATTCCTTGTTGATGCAGCATCGTAGCGCTCGAAATAACAATAAAGGCAGCGATCGTTAATGCGAAAATTGTTCCGACAATAACATCTGCCCGCGCCAGCGGATAATCTTCTTTGGTCAAACCTTTTTCAACCACCGAAGACTGCACATAAACTTGCATAAACGGCGTGATGGTTGTGCCGATCAGAGCCATCACTGTGTAGATATAAGCTGAATCGAAGCTAAAGCTTGGGGTAACCATTTCAGAGCCAATTTCAACCCAACTCGGTTTGGACATAAAAGCCGAAATAATGTAACCGAAGAACACGAGTGACATTGCAAGAAACACTTGTTCAATGCGTTTTTGCGTACCTTTGACCACTAACCACCAAATTGCACCGGAGGTCAGCGGAATAGTGATATAGCGCGAAATGCCAAAAAGCTCGGACGCCTGGGCGATACCGACAAATTCCGAAATAATAACGCCCGTGTTGGCAATAAAAAGGGCAAGCATGACGAGCGCCGTCCAGCGGACACCAAATTGTTCACGGATTAAGTCAGCCAATCCCTGCCCGGTCACAACTCCCATCCGGACGCACATTTCCTGTATTATAATCAGACTAAACGTCATCGGAATGAACGCCCAGAGAAGTGTGTAGCCGTAGCTTGCACCGATACTTGAGTAAGTAGCAATTCCGCTCGCGTCGTTACCGGCGTTGGCGGCAATTATTCCGGGTCCTAAAACGGCAAGGTAGGCATAAAATTTATAGGAAGATACAGCGCGGCGGATACGCGCGGGAGAACGGCGCAGGTTCTGCACAAAGTGTTTGATGGAAAACCCGGATAAATTCATTGAAAGTAAAGTCGCCTTCGTTCATAAATCAGTTGTCAGCTATCAGTTGTCAGTTCTCAGTATATCCTGACGGATATAACTGTGGCTGTTGACTGAATCGAAAATTGAATATAACGCGATTATACAAAACTTAAAAGCGAGCGATTATGAATTTTGAATTTTTCGACAAAAAACCATAAACTTAAAGTTAAAATAGTTTTTAATCCAAAATCCAAAATCTAAAATCCAAAATCAAATATGTTACACAATCTCTTCAACACGCGACAAACATTCAAAACAGGCAGCGGGGCGGACGGCGTTTTTTACTCTCTGCCGCAGCTTGAGCGTGAGGGCATCGCTCAAGTTTCGTCACTGCCAATTTCAATTCGCATTGTGCTGGAATCGGTTTTGCGAAACTTCGATGAAAAAAAGGTCAGAGAAAGAGACGTTCGAAATATCGCTAACTGGGGAACTAATGATGAGCGCATCGAAGAAGTTCCGTTTGTCGTAGCGCGCGTTATTTTGCAGGATTTTACCGGTGTTCCGCTCCTGGTTGACCTTGCCGCGATGCGCTCTGCCGTCGAGCGGATGGGAAGGGACGTTAATCTAATCGAACCGCTCGTGCCGGTTGATTTGGTGATTGACCATTCGGTGCAGGTTGATTATTCGGGTTCGGAAGATGCCTACGAGAGAAATATGGAGATTGAGTTCCGGCGCAACGAGCAGCGTTACCGTTTTCTCAAGTGGGGAACGCAGGCGTTTGACGGTTTCCGCGTCGTGCCGCCGGGAATCGGCATTGTTCACCAGGTGAATCTCGAATATCTGGCAAAAGGCGTGTTTGAACGTGACGGCGTATATTTTCCCGACACGCTCGTCGGCACGGATTCGCACACGACAATGATCAACGGTCTTGGTATTGTCGGTTGGGGCGTCGGCGGAATCGAAGCCGAAGCCGGAATGCTCGGTCAGCCCGTCTATATTCTCACGCCGGATGTTGTCGGCGTTCACTTAACGGGCGAGTTGCCGCAGGGCGCAACCGCGACTGATTTGGTTTTACGGATTACGGAGATGCTCCGAAAGGC
>JALZOH010000396.1 GCA_030857305.1 Acidobacteriota bacterium | reverse complement strand
CAAAAAGCTAGAGGGCGGCTAATTCGCCAATTGCTATTTCAGGGTTAAATTAAAAAAATATGACGACACGAAAAAGAATACCAAAGCGCAAAGTCGATCCGGCGACTAAAAAACGACGAAATTCATCGGTGCGCGAAAGAAATTCGATGAGTTTCGCCAACTTTTTGATTCCGCTCGTTTTTATTATCGGCATCATTTTTTGTCTCGGATTTTTAACGTTTATGGGTTATAGAACGGTAACCGCTTCATCGTTTTTCGATGTCAAAAACGTTGAAATTCGCGGACTGCATCGAACTCCAAAAGAAGAAATCGAAAAAATCGTCAGCGGTCAGAGCGCAAAATCCGGTGTTTGGAACGCAGATTTAAAGCAGATTAAAGATGACGTTGAAAATCTCAAATTTGTTAAAACAGCAGTTGTGTCACGCATCCTGCCCAACGGTTTGCGCGTTAATGTCAATGAACGCGTTTTACGAGCCGTCGTGCGGATTGGAAGTAATGATTACTGGGCAGACGAAGATGCCGTTATTCTCGCGCGGGCTGAAAAGAGCGAGCAAAATCCGCCGTTTGTTTTGCGCGGCTGGGACGAAACAAAATCTGAAAAAGCAACAAAAGACAATCAGGAACGAGTAAAAATTTACCTTAAAATGCTGAATGATTGGCAGGAATTTGATCTTGCAAAACGGGTCAACGCAGTAAACTTGGCAAATTTGCAATCTCCGCAAGCAATTGTGCCGGATTCGGGCGAAACGGTCATCATTCATTTGCCGAAAGACAGCTTCGGCAAACGACTTCAGAAAGGATTGGAAATTATTGTCGGAAGAGGAAGGGAAATTGAATCGGTTAATTTAAGCAACCAGAAAGAGATTTTAGGATTTCGAGCCAAGCAATGAGTTCAAATTGAAAATAATGAACCGTGAAATTCAGGCAGTCGGCTTAGACATCGGAACGAGCAAAGTTCGCTGCGTGATCGGTGAGCCGTCAGGCGGCGGCGTGATGAACATCATTGGTACCGGACAGAGTGAATCGCGCGGCTTGCGGCGTGGAATTGTCACGACGACCGATGCGGTAGTTGAAACAATCAAAAAAGCCGTCGGTGATGCCGAACGAATGAGCGGCTTTGAGATTCAGGCGGCAACCATTAATCTTTCGGGTGAACATCTGCGCGGCGAAAATAAAACCGGTGTTGTCGCGGTTGCCGGCGCGGGGCGCGAGATTACAACCGAAGATGTGGAACGGGCGGTTGAATCCGCCAGCGCGATGCAACTTCCCGCCGGATGGGAAATTGTTGACCGTCTGCCGCAAGAATTTATTATTGACGGACAAGACGGAATTGTTGAGCCGATCGGAATGCGCGGCTCGCGTCTGGAAAGCCGGATTCACGTTGTTTCGAGTCCGAGCGCGGGCAAACAAAATGTGGTCAAAGCAATCGGTCGCGCCGGGCTGGAAGTTGAAAAAATGATCCTCGAACCGCTGGCGGCGGCACAAAGCACTTTAACCGATGATGATAAAGAATATGGCTGCGCGCTCGTCAACATCGGCTCGGAATTGACCAGCGTAATGATTTTCGGGCGCGGCGCGGTGCAGCACACGGCGGTTTTTCCGTTTGGCGGAATGCATTTTACCAAAGATATTGCCATCGGACTGCGCGTTTCGATTCCTGAAGCTAACAAAATTAAGCACCATTACGGCTGCGTGGCAGGATTTTTGATGAACGAAGAGGAACGACGCGAAGTAATCGAGATAACGCCGGTCGGCAGGCAGGAAACACGGCAATTGTCAAAGGAAATTTTGACTGACATTATGCAGCCGCGCGCCATCGAGCTTCTGCAGCACATCGCGCACGAGGTTTTCAGCGCTCGCGGGCAGATTTCGAGCGGCGTGATTTTAACCGGCGGCGGCGCGCTCAACCGCGGAATGGTCGAGATTGCCGAGCAAGTTTTCGATGCGCCGACGAGGCTTGGATTTTTAGAGCCGAAACTGTTCGGCGGACTCTTTGATGAAATCCAAAATCCGGAGTGGGCGGTCGCCTGCGGGCTGGCGCTTTCTTCGATGCGCTCGCAGATTCGCTCCGGTAATACGGGCGGAAAATCGCAGGCACGAAAGGTTGCCGAGTGGTTTGAAAATTTTCGCGAGAAATTTAGATAAATTTAACATTTCGACTAGATTTTTTACCCCAAATCGTTGTATGCTTCTTCGCCAAAGGCACAATATCTTGTTGAAATCATAAATTTTTTCGAAAATTCATCACGATTAGTTTGAGCAGCCGAAATTTCTTGACAGCGAACTAAAAATTAATAATATATGGACGGTACCCAAATGAAAAATAACGCAATTATAATGACTTTCGATGATCAGGTAACGATCGGCGCAAAAATTATCGTAATCGGTGTCGGCGGCGGCGGCAGCAACGCCGTCAACCGGATGATTGAAGCAGGCATTAAAGGCATCGAATTTATCGTAGTAAATACGGATGTGCAAGCTCTGAATGACTCCAAAGCTCCGATCAAAATTCAACTTGGAGGTGATCTGACGCGCGGGCTCGGAGCAGGCGCCAATCCGCAAATCGGTCGGCAAGCCGCCATCGAAGATACCGAGAAAATAATGGACGTTTTAGAAGGCGCGGATATGGTTTTCGTGACCACCGGTTTGGGCGGCGGAACGGGAACGGGCGCCGCGCCGGTCATTGCCGCGCTTGCCATCGAACTCGGCGCATTGACCGTCGCGGTCGTTACCAAGCCTTTTAACGTCGAAGGCAAAAAGCGTATGCGTCAAGCCGAAGAAGGATTAGCCGAGCTGCGCGGCTGTGTCGACACGATAATCACGATTCCCAATTCAAAGCTCAAGGAAGTCGAAGAAAAAATTTCGATTATGGAAGCGTTTCGGCGCGCCGACGATATTTTGCTGCAAGCCGTCCAGGGCATTTCGGATTTGATCATCGTGCCGGGCATCATCAATCTTGACTTTGCGGACGTTAAATCCGTGATGCAGGGAATGGGCGTTGCGTTGATGGGCATCGGCGAAGGAAGCGGCGAAGGAGCGGCGATTAGTGCGATGAAAGCGGCGATTGATTCCAAACTGCTCGAAGAAAATTCAATCAAAGGAGCGAGAGGCGCGCTGATCAATATTA
>JALZOH010000395.1 GCA_030857305.1 Acidobacteriota bacterium | reverse complement strand
TCGAGCATTTTTTCGACATTTGCCGGAATCGCTTGATTTTCGGCTTTCATACGCCCAACCGATTCACGAACGCCGATTGCGTCCCACGTTTCAAAAACGCCGATTGTCCAGCCGAAACCCCATTTTATCGCGTTATCAATCTCGACAATCGTGTCGGCAATTTCAGGAATTCGGTTTGCCGCGTAACGCAAAGTTCTGGATGTCGTTTTCCACAAAAATTCACCGACCGTTTCTTTTCCCCAAACCAGAGTTTTTATGCGCGTCGGCAAATCTTCGATTTGTTTTGCCGCGTCGAGTGAAGCAAATTTTGTTTTTGTTTGCGGTTTATATTCAAAACTTTCTAAATCAAGTTCGAGAATTTCGGTTTTGTCTTCCGCATTTTTTGTCTTTTTATAAAATCCGGCTTTTGTTTTGTCGCCCAAAAATTTCTTTTCGAGCATTTTTTCAATCACTTCGGGAACCTGGAAAACTTCGCGGTCTTCGTCCTCTGGAACTGCCGGATACAGATTTTTGTTGACGTGGGCGAGAACGTCCAAACCAACTAAATCTGACGTTCTAAACGTCGCGCTTGATGCATGTCCGATTGCCTTTCCCGTCATCTGGTCAACTTCGGTAGGCGTAAAATTCATATTCAGCATTTCGTGAACCGTTGCCATCATTCCGAATGTGCCGATGCGGTTGGCGATAAAATTCGGACGGTCTTTTGCCGAAACGACGCCTTTACCGAGACGCCGGTCGAGAAACCCAAAAATCGAGCAAGCAATTTCCGGCTTTGTCCACTCGGTCGGAATCACCTCGACGAGTTTCATATAACGCGGCGGATTAAAAAAATGGATGCCGAGAAAGCTCGCTTTGAAATCGTCAGAAAAAGGTTCGGCGATTGACTTAATCGGAATGCCGCTGGTGTTTGAAGCAATCACTGAATTTGGTTTGCGATGTTTTTCGACTTCCGAGAAAATCTTATGTTTGATTTCCAGATTTTCGACCACCGCTTCAATTACCAAGTCGCAATCTTTGAGCCGCGCCATATCGTCTTCAAAATTGCCGACCGTGATCAAAGATGCGTTATCCGCAACCATATAAGCCGCCGGGCGCGATTTTGTTAAGCCGTTGTAACCCGAATTTGCAATACGGTTTCGCACAACTGGCGAGTCGAGCGGCAAACTTTTCTTTTCTTCTTCCGGCATTAATTCCTTGGGCGCAATATCAAGGAGAATCGTTTGAATTCCGGCGTTAGCTAGGTGAGCGGCGATGCCCGCGCCCATTGTTCCCGCGCCTAAAACGGCGGCTTTTCGGATTTGTAGCATTTTTATATTTAACCTTTCCTGATGAGTTTTTGATTCCGCTATCATAACTGAATGAATGTTCATTCAGCAAGTTTTCCCTTTGATATTAAATTAATTTCAAAAAATGTGTAATATTTCGATTCAAAAAGACATAAGTTAATAGAAGGATAGTTAGCGATTCGATTTTTTAGAAAACTTATGGGCAGTATGCCTTGATACAAAGGTAATCAGCGGCAAAGAATAAAAATTGATGCGAAACATAGGTACAAGCCGCGATAATTTATATAAGTTTGAGAAATACGTCAACACCTTCAGAAATAATGCAGAGTTGCGGTTCGTTTTACTCACAGGGCATGGTTTCTAAATTATTGCGGAACTAAAAGTTATATGGAGAAAAAAGGAGAAAAAAATGAAAAAGATTTTATTTATTTTAGTCACAGCGTTTTTATTAGGCGTTTCAATCAACGCTCAGACAGAAAACACAACCACCGGCAAAACTTCAGATACTCAAACGAAAAGCCAGGAAAAACCGAAAAAGCAGACTTTTCGTTCGAACAAAGAGCAGGTAATGCAAGCCCAAAAAATGCTGAAAATTACGGAATCAGGCAAAATGGACAAAGACACGAAAACCGCCGTTAAGACTTTCCAGGGCGAAAATGGTCTGCGCAAAAGCGGTTCATTAAATCGTGCGACGCTGGAGAAAATGAACATCGCGCTGACCGACCGGCAAAAGGAAATTCCCGTCTCGCCAACTTCCTTCTCCGCTGCCCCTACTGCTGAAGCGGACAAACCAAGCGGAGAGAAAAAACGCGGACCGGTATTTCGCGCTACGAAAGATTATTCGATAAAAATCTAAAAACAAAACTTACAAACACTCACAATAACCCAACTATTACCGGCTTTTTCCATCTTCCTCTTAATCATACTTTATTGATATTTCGTTTTGTTTTGTATCTTTTTGTACCTTTATTGTATCTTTGATATTCAGAGGATACAAAAATGAAAGTCTCTTTGCGCGAAAAGAAATTACTGCACGGCAAGCGTTCCCTATATCTTGATTTTTACCCGCCGATTATTGTTGACGACAAACGAACGCGGCGCGAATTTTTAAGTCTCTACGTTTACGAAAAACCAAAAACCGAAACGGAGCGCGAGCATAACAAGGAAACGCGCCTGTTAGCCGAAAACGTCCGCTCGAAACGTCAGCTTGATTTACAGGCAAATCCACACGGATTCATTTCTTCACGCCGAAGAAAAGGCGACTTCCTCGCTTTTTTTCGCGAACTCGTTGCGCTGCGCCGAAAGCAAAGCCGATCGGCTTTAGAAACGTGGCAGGCGACGTTTTACTATTTAGAAGAATTCTCCGGCGGACATTGCACTTATGCACAAATTGACCGGGAATTTGTTGAGCGGTTCCGCGAATACCTACTAACCTGCGTGCCTTATAAAATAAGAAAGAGCCGCTCTTTGCCGAATTCTAAAAGCAAGTCGAAAAAACTGACGCTTTCGCCCAATTCGGCAAAGACGTATTTTGAGCGATTCTGTTCGGCGGTTACTGAAGCGCATAGAAGGAACTTTACAACCTCAAACCCAACGCTTGGTGTTGAATCAATCAAAGGCACGACGCCGCACCGTGAATTTCTCTTTTTGGAAGAGTTAAGCGTGCTGGCAAAAACCGAGTGCGACATACCCGAAGATTTGCGCCGCGCCGCGCTCTTTTCCGCTCTAACCGGATTAAGGCATTCGGACATTAAAAATTTGACATGGGCGAATATCCGCGACAACAAACGAGAAGGTTGTTTTCTATATTTGAAAATTAAGAAAACCGGCGAGCAGCTTATAC
>JALZOH010000049.1 GCA_030857305.1 Acidobacteriota bacterium | reverse complement strand
ATCTTACGTTCGGCAGGCATAGAAATTTTTCTTGCAGTCAATTTCAATCAGTGCTAATCTCCTTGCGTCAAACAGGCAGCATTTAAAGTTTTTCGTCCAACTGCGAAATGATATGCAGGCATTATTTCCAAACAACAAAATTATTTTCAATTCGGTTGTGGACACTCTTGATAATGTTGGAAAACGGATTGAATAAATTAAAAGAATAAGAAATTTATGATTTTTGCAGATCGGGAATTATCACAAAAACTGGAGCGCACCGAAGCGCGCAGTAATGTTGATTTTGTGCGAGCGCGGGCGAAGGTGTTCCCGTCGAGCGGCGCGGAGTGGATGCAAGCGGCGGGGGCGTATGCGATTTTTGACGGCATCGAATCGCCTTTGACGCAGACTTTCGGACTCGGCGTTTTTGATGAGGTAACGAACGTTGATTTAGACATAATCGAGGCGTTTTTCAAAAAACATAATGCGCCCGTTTTTCACGAAGTTAGCCCGCTTGCGGATGCTTCGCTGTTGAGTTTGTTGAACGAGCGCCGTTACCAACCGATTGAAATGACGAGCGTGATGTATCTTCCTTTAACAGGTGAAATCAATCTCGATATGCCGATAAATACGAACATCAGTACGCGCATTATCGAAGCAGGCGAAGAAAAACTCTGGGCACAAACATCGGCGGACGGATGGGCGACGGAAATGCCGGGGCTTTCCGATTTTATGTTTGAATTTGGGCAAATCGGCGCGAAATGTGAAGCCGGGCTGCCGTTTGTCGCCGAAATTGAAAATCAACCGGTTGCTGCCGGAATGTTGTTTGTCTACAACGGCGTAGCTTTACTGGCGGGCGCAAGCACTGTTCCCGAAGGTCGCAGGCAAGGCGCACAACTCGCTCTGCTCAACGCTCGAATGCGCTACGCCGTCGAACACGGCTGCACAATTGCGATGATGGGTGCGGCGCCCGGCAGCGGGTCGCAGCGCAATGCCGAAAAGAACAATTTTCGCATCGCTTACACGCGCACCAAATGGCATTTGAAAGAATAGTAAAGATTTAGTCGTGAATCGTCGGCTTATCCGGATGCGGCACGAAACACTTTCGGCAACGGGCTTCGTATTTATCGCTCGCGCCGACTTCGACGCGCGATTCCGATTCGACGGTGCGCTGCGAATAATTCGCCGTTTCGCCGCATTTAACGCAGATAGCGTGAGTTTTCGTAATAAATTCGGCGATTGATAAAAGCTGCGGCATCGGCTCAAACGGCTTGCCCGTGTAATCCTGGTCAAGCCCGGCAATAATCACGCGCTTTCCGCTGTCGGCGAGTTCGTTGACCGCTTGAATGATTTCCATGTCGAAAAATTGACCTTCGTCAATGCCAACCACTTGCGTGTCGGGGTCGATTTGCGCCATTAACTCCTTGGCGGTCATCACGGGTTTTGAAATGTGCGTCATTCCCGAATGCGAAGCTATCTGCTCGATTGAATAGCGTTTATCAATAATTGGTTTGAAAACCTGTACTTTTTGTCTGGCAATCTGCGCCCGCCTCAGCCGACGAATCAGTTCTTCCGATTTGCCCGAAAACATCGAGCCGACGATAACTTCAATCCAACCGACACCGTTTTGCCTGTTTCTGCGGCGTTCTTCCGTATTGTCGAACGCAAATTCTTCAACCATTTTCCCTTTTTAGATTCCTTATTGCAGAGATTTGAAAACGCTAAGATTATCACACCGTAAAGCGCAAAGTCTAAAGTTCAATCTCCACAGTTTGAGCTTGAAAATTATCCGTGTCTATCTGCATAAATCTGTGTTTAAATCCGAGTGATTTTTGTTATTCTAAATTTGTGAAAATCAAACTTTGTCCAAAATGTAAGCGACCGTTTATGGCAAGCGCGCCAAATTGCCCGCACTGCCCTGAGCTATACACCTGGAATCAGGAATCGTGGGCAAACTTTGGCTGTTTGGTAATGACAATTCTGCCGCTTTTCGTAATGATTTTATTTTGGATGTTTTTCTTTATGGGTTTTCTTTTTCGTTAGACGGCGGTGGCTTGACAAGGCTCCCCGCAATTTTATCTATCAATCTCGAACTATCGTTTTTGCGCGTGATGTTATTACCGATAACAGCAAAAGCAAAAATTTCGCCATCTTCTCTTTGCGCGTAACCTGCCAAAGAATTGACATAAGTTATCGAGCCGGTTTTTGCTAAAATCTTGCCTTTCGCATTCCACAAACGCCCGCCCAAAGTTCCGTCCGTGCCCGCAATCGGCAGAGAATTATTAAAAGCGTCGGCAAAATTTGATTGAGCGGCATAAATGAGCGCGCGCCCGAAGGCTTCCGGCGTAATAAAATTGAGCCTCGACAGTCCCGAACCGTCGTGTATTTGAATATCTTCAACCGCGACGTTGTTCATTCGCAGCCATTTTTTTACAACCGAGGCGCCCGCCGAATCATCACCGCGCAGTTCGTGGATTTCACGGCTTTCGTCCGGTGCGGTGTCGCCGAACTTTTTGCCGATAGTTCGAAGGAGCACTTCGCCGTAAAGATTGATCGAACGTTTGTTCATTGTGTGGACGAGTTCAGCTAGTGTTTTGCTTTCAACAAAAGCCAGTTCCGAAGCGTTCGCCGCATCTAATTTATTTTCGGTTTTCCAATCGACAAATTTTGCTTCACCGGTAACCGTAATTCCTTTTTTTTCCAGAGCTTCTTTCAAATTTCTTGCCGTCCACAGCGCCGGATTGTGGACGGCAATGCGCCCATAAGCCTTTTTGCCGTTTCCCCAAACATAAAGTTGATTATCCTGCAATCCGCGCTCGACTCCGAAGGCTTCGGTCTGACCGTTTTCAGTCGGTTTTAGTTCGCCTCGGATTTCCAGAAAGTCGGTTGAAGCAGCCGGTTTTCCGTCGCTGTCCATATAAATGGCTGCCTGATTTTCCTTAAACGAAAGCGCGCTGGCTTCTGCACCGTAATGCCATTGCAAATCGTTCCAGGTCCAACCGTCACCGATGCTTGCGCCCTTAAAATAACTATCATTACCGATAATATCGCCTTTGATATGCTTTAAGCCTTTCGCTTGCAGTTGGCTGATTAGATTTTCCAGAGCTTCTTTATCAAAGTCCGGCGCGCCCTGCCCGTAAATCGTCAAATCGCCATTCAAAGTTCCCTCGGCTTCGATTTGGTTTTGCGCAAAAACGGAAGTTCTGAAGCGAAAATCCACGCCGAGTTTATCGAACGCGACGATTGAAGTGATTACTTTGACAATCGAAGCCGGATTAAAAAGCTGCCGCGCATCGCGGGCACAAGCGATGCGATTATCCTTGAGACTTAAAACAAACACGCCCCAACGCGCATTTGCGTGTTCACTTTTTTCGATTGTCTGATTGATATATTCGCACAGCGCGACGTCTTCTGCACGGGCGGAAATTTGCAGAGGTTTTGCCAAATCTACTTCCGGCGTCGAAACGGAAAAACTCGCTACTGTTTGGTCCGTGGGCTGTTCTTCTGCTGTATTTTCGCTACCAATCGCTTCATTGGACGGACGACAAGAGGCAAAAAACAGCAGCGACGTGAAAGAAAAAACGAGAAATAATTTTTGCAGTTTCGGTTTGTTTTGTGTGAATTTTATAACTTTTGATTTCATCAGCCGGTATTTTCTAGTTACTCAATATTTTTCGCGACGCCTCAAAAACTTCTTCCACGCCGATTTCGTCGAGCGTTCCGCTGTTGACGACCGAGAGATTTTCCGTGCACGGAAGATAATTCGCAGGCGCTCGCTTATCCATTACTAAAACGATTTTTGTTCCGACAACCGCGCCGATATGCGCCGCACCCGTGTCGTTGCTAATTAAAACGTCTAAAAAGGAGAGCGCTGCCGCAAATTGCAGCAAAGATAGTTTATCAAGAATTAATACTTCGGGCGAAAAAGTTTCTTCGATTTTTTGTCGAAGATGTTCTTCCTCAGGACCGAGAAAAACTATCGGCTGTAAATTTTTATTGCTCAATAAAAGTTTTGCCAGATGCGAAAAATTCTCTAAACTCCAGCGTCGGCTGGCGTGTCCTGCGCCCGGAAAAAGTCCGACGAGTTTTCTCTTTTCGATATTTTTATTTGATAAAAGTTTTTCGATTTCTTCGAGATGCTTTTTTTGCGGAGAGATGTTCACGAACCGTTTGGGATTTTCCACGCCCAGCGGTTTGAGAACATCCAAATAATAATCGGTTAAATGCAGCAGGCGATTTATTCGTGGAGGTTTGGGCTGGAAGTTTGCCAGAAAATCGAGCGAACGGTTTCCGCGACTCGCATACAGGCGATGTTTCGCCCCCGAAAAAAAACCTAGTAGATTTGTTTCATAAAGACTATGAAGGTCAATGATAAAATCAAATTTTTGGGTGCGGACATTTCGTAAAAGCTTGAAAACTTGTTTAATCGACCAAATTTTCCCGCTGTCCCGAAGCCGAACGCGGTCAACAATTATTTTCTCATCGACAAAACCGGAAATCTCAACAATGTCGGCGCCGGATTTTCCGATTAAAGCGGTGATTTTTGCTTTTGGAAATTTTTCTCTGATAATCTGCAACGCCGGCAAGCTCAGAATAACGTCGCCAATCTGCCCGAAGTGAATGACTAAAATGTTTTGCGGTTTAAATTTCAAGACTCAAGATTTAAGATTTGACTGTGATTGAAAAATCCAAATAACTAAAATTAAATTTGCAAGTTTGATGTTGAACGTTAAATCGTGAATCTTAATAAGCGTTCGGTGCGGTTTTTTCCATCCATCTTTCAGGAACTTTTAATTCCGTAAAGCCAAATTTTTCGTAAAGCGCGTGCGCGTCTCTGGTTGCTAAAATCCAACGCCGGAGATTTTGCAAATCGGGATGATTGACAATAGTTTCCATCAGCCATTTGCTGATTCCGCGCCCGCGAAACTCGTTCAAAATAAAAACATCACCAATATAAGCAAATGTTGCGTAATCGGTGACGACACGCGCAAAACCAATTTGTTTCTCACCTTTGTACACGCCGAAAGATAAGGAATTTTCAATCGCTCGTTGGGTCTGTTCGCGCGTTCTTTCTTTCGCCCAATATGATTCTTCGGACAAAAATTTGTGAATCATATCAATTTGCAAAAATGAAACGTCGGTTCTGATTATAATCTCGCCGCGCTCCCATTCCGGTAACACTTCGTTAAAAATCATTAGCCTGATAACGCGCCTGACAATTTGGACATTCAATCATATTTTGAGATTTACCAATCGGAAAAACCGGGAGTACGAAAAAGAGCGTGACGTAATTTCTGCCGGTTTTTTTGATAAATTGCGCGAGCGTTCCGCAACGCTCACAACGATGCCGTTCCGCCGTTCGCTCCGAACCGGAGACCTTAAATTTTGTGCCGATAATAAAAATCATATTTTTCCTAAAAAGATGGTTTCAGCCATTTCAAATTGTTGATGAACTTAAAATCGTCCGCATTATAAGTTACAAGTGTCAAATCGTTTTCGAGCGCGGTTGCGGCAATTAAAGCATCGGCAAGCAATAAACCATGAGAATTTGAATACGATCGAATCAAATCAATTGCTCGCACACAGCTTTCAGGCGTTATTGGAAGTAAAGGAAAGCGCATTAGATATTTTTCAATGATGCGCTTTTCCTGATTTGATTTTGAGCCTTGCAAACATTCGATGTAAATGGTCGCGTCAATGGCGCATTCGAGTTTTTCCACAAATTTTCTTACTTCTAAATCGCCTTTAAAGATTCTCGAAAGAATATTTGTATCAGACAAATAATCAATCATATTTTACCGTTATTTTTATCTCGAATCGTGCGGGCAATTTCATCCGCTGTTTCTCTGCGGTCAGCCCAGATTCCTAACGCTTCGCTTGCATCCACTTCGTCCATATCGTAAGGATAATTTACCTGAATCGTTTTGAGTTCTCTTGGCTTTTTCACCAACCGCAAAATCTCGTCAACCACTTCAGCGCTTTTAACACTGAATTTTAAGTTGATATTTTGCGGCACTTCGATAATAAGTTCTCCCATAAATCTACACCTCTTTAACCGCATTTTAACACGACTATTGTTTGATTTGATAAAACGCTTTGCGTCCCAGATATTTCGCGCCACTCCCCAAATCTTCTTCGATTCGCAGAAGTTGGTTATATTTCGCAATGCGGTCGCTTCGGGAAAGACTTCCGGTTTTAATTTGTCCGGCGTTGGTTGCAACGGCTAAATCGGCGATGAAAGAATCTTCCGTTTCGCCCGAACGGTGCGAGATAACCGCCGTCATATTATTTGTTTTCGCCAGTTCGATGGCGTCCAAGGTTTCCGTCAAAGTTCCGATTTGATTAACTTTTATTAAAATCGAATTTGCCGCGCCGGTTTCAATTCCTTTTTCCAAAAATTTGACGTTGGTCACAAATAAGTCATCACCAACCAGCTGAATCTTTTTTCCTAGTTGTTCGGTAATTTTCTTCCAGCCGTCCCAATCGCTTTCCGCCAAACCATCTTCGATGGAAACAATCGGATACTTTGCGCACCAATCTGCCCAGTACGCAATCATTTCATCTGTCGAAAGCGTGCGTTTATCCGATTTTTTGAAAACGTAATTTGCGCCGTCGTAAAACTCGCTTGCTGCCGGATCGAGCGCGAGCATTATTTCGCCGTCTTCACCGGTTTTGTAGCCGGCTTTTTCAATTGCTTCGAGAATCGTTTCAATGGCTTCTTCGTTTGATTTAAGGTTTGGGGCAAAACCGCCTTCATCACCAACCGAAGTTACCAAACCGCGAGATTTTAAAACAGATTTGAGATTATGAAAAATTTCCGCGCCCATCCGCAAAGCTTCGGAAAAAATTTCCGCGCCGACAGGCATTACCATAAATTCCTGAAAATCAACATTGTTATCGGCGTGAGCCCCGCCGTTGATAATGTTCATCATCGGAACAGGCAAAGTTTTCGCGTTGACACCGCCGAGATAGCGGTAAAGCGGCAATTCGAGAAACGAAGACGCGGCTCGCGCATTAGCCATCGAAACCGCCAGCAGAGCATTTGCGCCGAGATTTGATTTATTTGGCGTACCGTCGAGTTCCAGCAAAACTTCATCAACTGCAGTTTGATCAAGCGCGTCCATTCCCTCGATTTCGCGACTAATTTTTTCGTTAACATTTTCGACTGCGCGTCGGGCGCCTTTGCCCAGATAACGCGCTTGGTCGCCGTCACGCAATTCGACGGCTTCGTGTTCGCCGGTTGACGCTCCCGAAGGCACGGCGGCGCGTCCTGTTTCGCCTGTTTCAAGAACAACTTCGGCTTCCACCGTCGGATTTCCGCGCGAATCAAGAATTTCCCGCGCCCAAACTGTTTCAATTAAACTCATTTATTTATAAAAAGACTCGGTTGATAAAATTGTAGAAAAATTGTTCTCAGTAATTTAGCCTGAAAGTATAAAGAAAAACAAAGATTCAGCTATGAATAAAATTAAATACACGAATGAAAAGAAAAAAATTATTCGTGATATTTGTCTTACTCGCGGCTGTTTGTCTTCTCCATTTTGACTTGTAAAATACGGCGTTTGTTGACTTTTTCGATTTTAAAAAGATGACCGTTGAACTGTACGCTCTCGCCTTCGGTCAAAACTTGTCCGGCTTCGCTCATTAAAAATCCGGCGACCGTCGTGTAGCCTTCTGAAACCGGCAGATTTAATTCCAAACGCCGATTGAGGTCTCGAATTGCTAAACCGCCGTCCAAAACAAAGGCGCCGTCCGGCTGCTCGTGAATTTGCTCGTTGACTTCTTCGTTGTGTTCGTCGGAAATATCGCCGACAATTTCCTCTAATAAATCTACTAAGCTAATAATGCCTTCGACGCCGCCGTGTTCGTCAACAACAAAGGCAAAATGAATTTTGGCGTGCTGCATCTGGCGCAAAACATCTTCGAGTTTTGCCGTGTCAACAATATAAACCGGCGGTTGTATAACCTTTTCCAGAACAAATTCTTGTGGTTTGAAAAAGAACGGCAAAACGTCTTTGCTATGGACGAAACCGGCGACATCATCTAAAGATTCGCGATAGACGGGCATTCTCGAGTAACCGTTTTCATTGAAAATCCGCGCGATTTCTTCAAGCGTGGCGGCGTATGGAATCGCGGCAATCTGCGTGCGTGGAGTCATCGCTTCACGCACGGTAGTTTCGGAAAACTCGAAAACGCCGTGGATCAGGCGTTCTTCCTCCTGATTAACGTGATGCGATAAAGTGATTAACTGGCGAATTTCTTCTTCCGTGTAAATCGAGGCGTGTTCGCTGTCGGCTTTTAAGCCGAAGACATTGACTGTTTTCGCGCTTGCCCAATCGAGCAGATGAATTAACGGCTTGAAAATTTTATAAAAAATCTGCATCGGCAGAGCCGTTCCCATCGCTACTTTTTCCGCCAGTTGCAAGCCGACAAGTTTCGGCGCTTGCTCGCCTAAAACAATGTGCAAAGTCGTGATTATCATAAACGCAATACCGTATGAAATCAGATGGCGAACCGATTCGGGCAAACCGTTTAACGCGCCTCCGAGTATAGCTTCGACAACCGGCTCGCCGAGCGCACCCAAAGCCAACGAAGCCAGCGTAATTCCCAATTGAGAAGCCGAAAGATATGCGTTGAGATTATCAAGCAGACTTAGTAAACGTTTTGCGCTTTTGTTTCCTTCAGCGGCAAGTGCTTCAATGCGCGAACGGCGCACGCCAACAAAAGCAAATTCGGCGGCGACGAAAAAGCCATTTGCTGCAACCAGAACTAAAACAGCGACTATTTTTAATGCAATTGAAAGCCAAGATACAGATTCGGCGGCAGCCTCAGCAGCGAATAACAAGAAGAGATTACTAGCAGGATCGTCCATTATTTGATTTTAAGTTTTTGATTTTCGATTAGAAAATCCTTTTTAATTCTCCTAAAATAATTTTTTACCGTTGTCCAAACGGTCGAATATTTTTAATTATACCATACCTTTTTTACCTGATAAATTATTGTTCATACGCGCTCTCATTTGAATAAACATCAATTAATTCCTGAATCAAAGGCTGACACGAACCACAGCCGCCGCCCGCATAACAAACATCGGTTACTTCTTCGACGGTTTCAAGTGAATTCGTTTTTATCAAATTTTCGATTGTCTCCTCCGAGACACCGAAACAACTGCAAATCAGAGCCTTTTCGCCCGTCCATTCCTCAACTTGAAAAGCTCGAAAATTCGCCAGGGCATTTTGTAAAGTTTCCAGACACAAGTCCAGACAATGCTGCCGGTGTTCGCTAAATGCGCCGAGCTCATTTTCGATTTCTCTCTGTAAAACTTGTCTCTCCAAACCGTGAAAATCAACTAATTTTTTTCCTTTTATCATTTCTGTCAGAATATCCACCGCCGCAATTAAATAGCCGCAGCCGTTGGTTTGAAACTTTGCTCGGAGAATTTCTTTTGTTTCGCATTCAATCTCCATCCGAATTCGCAGCACCGCGCCGCAAACAAACGTCGCATTTGTGCCGACGGCATTCGCGCCCTGTAGCTTGCCGGCATTTTTCGGCGCGTGAAATCTTTCGCTGATTTTCGGCGGATAAAAATCCATAAAGTAAAAAGTAAAAAAGCAAAAATAAAGAATAATTTGATTTGCTTTGTTGATTTACAAACAAATTTTTCACTTTTTGTTTTTCAGTTTAAAGTATTGGCAACGATTTTGTGTAAAATTAACTTGATGAGATTGTTTTACCTTTTACCTTTTATCTTTTACCTTTTACTTTCAGCGGCTTGTCGCCCAGCTGCCGCCCCGGTGTCTGTTTCTAACAAACCCATTTCTATCAATAATATTTCGCAAGCTAATTTACCTTTACCGTCAGACAAAGATATTGAGAAGTTAGGTTGGAGAACCTCAAATGGCGAAGAAAAAAAGCTTTCCGATTATCGTGGCAAAGTTCTTGTATTAGATTTCTGGGCAACATATTGTCCGCCGTGTCTTGAAGAAATTCCGCATCTGGTCAACTTACAAAACAAATATCGAGACCAAAACTTTGAAGTTATCGGCTTACACGTCGGCGGTGAGGAAGATTTGCCGAAAGTCCCCGCTTTTATCGAAAAATTGAAAATGAATTATACCCTTGCTTTCCCAGAGGACAAATTAACCAATGTTTTGTTTGGCGGACAAACAGCCATTCCGCAAACTTTTGTCATTGACCGGAACGGAAATTTAGTAAAAAAATTTGTCGGTTATGATTTAAAAGTCAAAAACAATTTGGAAAAGGCTGTTGAACAATTACTCACC
>JALZOH010000394.1 GCA_030857305.1 Acidobacteriota bacterium | reverse complement strand
AGTATCAATCCTACGACCGGAGAGTTTAGCTGGGCGCCCGACGGTAGTCAGTTTGGACAACCATATTTAATAACTGTTCAGGTAATTGATAGCGGAGGTCTTTTCGACCAGGAAACTATTACCGTAACTATTAAGGATAATGTCGCTCCCGTAATTACTGTCAATAATCCGACGGCGGGGGCGGACTACACCTTGAATCAATCCGTTTTAGCCAATTACAGTTGTGCGGATACGGGGGGTTCCGGCATCCAGTCCTGCACAGGAACAGTAGCGAACGGAGCTGCGATTGACACAACATCAGTCGGCACCAAAACGTTTACCGTAACGGCAATTGATAAAGCCGGTAATCAATCAACCCAAACCGTAAGCTACACGGTGGGCTACGGCATAGCTGTATTGTTTGATCAAACAAAAGCAAATAATTCAGGTAGTAACATTCCAATTAAGCTAACGATTGTTGACGCAAACGGTGTCAATCTTTCGGCGGCAAATATTCAACTTACAGCTGTCAGAGTTGATCCTGGTAATCTTCCGGCTCAATCTCCGGGTAATTCAAACCCGACAAATGTATTTTCGTTTGATTCGTCTTCACAAAGTTATCAATACAACCTGAATTCTGAAAAAACGTGGGCAGCCGGAACTTACCGCCTTGTCTTCCGTATTGCGGGTGATCCGATCGAGCATTTCGTTAGTTTTAATATTCGTTAAAGCTAATCTATTCAACACGGAAAAAGGCTCTACTGTAAATGTAGAGCCTTTTTCCGTGTTGAATTGCTTTATCTCATTCAAAATTTCGGGGTTGGGGGGTTAATCATTAAATAGTCCATTTTAATCTACAAACTATTTATAGACGCAAAAGTAGATTTCAACTCAATGCTCATTCTTTCTTCAAATATCATTTCTTTTTTGTCCTGTACTTATAAACCAAATATACTAAATATTTCGCGAAACAAAAAACAAACCGCCTTCACGCAAGTGTTTAATCAATAAATTAAAGAAACAAACTTTTAATACTTATTTACTCATTCTTTGTTTCTTTAATTTTGTGGCAAAATATATTTGATGAGTGATTTTATCTTAGACAAATTTCGGGAAGAATGCGGCGTATTCGGTATCTTCGGACACGCGGAAGCCTCGACCCTAACGCAGCTCGGACTTTTCGCGCTGCAGCATCGCGGACAGGAAGCCTGCGGAATTGTTTCGAGCGACAGTGAAAATCTGCATCAGTTTCGCTCGATGGGACTCGTCGCCGATGTTTTGAGTGAAGAAGTATTGAGAAAATTGAAAGGCGCGAGCGCCATCGGACACACGCGCTATTCGACCGCCGGAAAAAACACGATCCGCGAAGTCCAACCGTTTTCCGTCACCTGTCAACACGGACAAATCGCCGTTTGCCATAACGGAAATTTACCTTACGCTCCGCAAAAACGCGAGGAACTGGAAAAGCTCGGCGCAATTTTTTCTTCAACTTCGGATACCGAAACGATTCTTCATTCGATTGCCAGATGCAACGCGCAAAACGCGGTCGAAGCCGTCAAAGAAGTTTTGAGCGAAACCGAAGGAGCTTTTTCGCTTCTTTTCCTCACGCCGAAATCTTTAATTGCCGTCCGTGACCCGCGCGGCTTTCGCCCGCTCGTCCTTGGAAAACTCAAAGATGCATGGTGCGTGGCTTCGGAAACGTGCGCGTTTGACCTGATCGACGCGGAATATGTGCGGGAGATTCAAACCGGTGAAATGCTCGTGATTGACGACAGCGGACTTCATTCATCGTTTCCTTTCGCAGAAAAACCGCACTCGGTCTGCGTGTTTGAACATGTTTATTTTTCGCGTCCCGATTCGATAATCTTCGGGCGTTCGGTCAATCAATCGCGTCATCAGATGGGCAAACAACTTGCCGTCGAACACCCCGTCGAAGCCGATTTAGTCGTGCCTGTGCCTGACTCCGGTGTTGCTGCGGCAATTGGTTACGCGCGTCAGGCGGACATCAATTACCGGCAGGCGATTATTCGCAATCATTACATCGGACGAACGTTTATCGAGCCTTCGCAAAGCATTCGCTCATTCGGCGTACGCCTGAAACTTAATCCGATTCGTGATTTGATTGCGGGCAAGCGCGTCATTTTGGTTGACGATTCGATTGTGCGCGGCACGACGTCGAAAAAAATCGTTGAAATGGTGCGCGAGGCGGGCGCCCGTGAAGTTCATATGCGAATCAGCTGTCCGCCGACGATTTCACCCTGTTATTACGGCGTTGACACGCCGCGCAAAGCTGATTTAATCGCCGCGCAAATGTCGGTCGAAGAAGTCCGCCGATATATCGAAGCCGACTCTCTGGGTTATCTTTCGATGGAAGGAATGCTCCGGGCTATTGGTTTTGAGCCCGATTCTTCGTGCGTCGCCTGTTGGAACGGGCAATATCCGACCCCCATCGTCAACGGGCAACCGACGATTGATAACAGTTAACTGTCATCAGCTACCAGTCAACATTTGACAAATTTTCACTGATAACTGATAACTGATAACTGACGACTGAATTTTTGGAGGTAGAAAAATGCGTTACATATTATCGTTGTTGACTGTTTCGGCGCTGGCAGTTTTGCTGGCGTGTCAAGGAGCTTCATCCGCGAATACGACTGTTTCTAACAGTGGAAACAAAACCACTCAAGCCCAGAACTCTCCCCCGCAAACGGCGGATAAATCGCACGATGCCGACCACTCCGCCGAAGCCGAAGCGCCACGGATTACGCTGGCGGATGCAAAGAAAGATTTTGACGCGGGCAATGTAGTTTTTGTCGACACGCGCGCTGAGGTTGCATACAAAAATGAGCATGTCAAAGGCTCAATCAATATGCCGATGGAAGGCTTCGAGGCAAGATACAAGGAGATTCCAACCGACAAAAAAATTATCGCCTATTGTTCCTGACCGAGCGAACACACCAGTGCCAGTTTGGTCACTAAATTAAAAGAAAAAGGTGTCGGAAATGCACATGCTTTAGTTGGCGGAACCGCTGCTTGGAAAAATGCCGGTTATCCGATGGAGAGTAGCGAAAAGAAATAAGCGTAAGTAAAAGAACAGCTGCAGACAAAATACTTTTAAACCGCTAACAAACATGAGATGGACGAATATTTGAATTCAT
>JALZOH010000048.1 GCA_030857305.1 Acidobacteriota bacterium | reverse complement strand
GATTACCCGAACCGGTTCACATTCGGCGGCTGACGTCCGGCTGACTTTCTTCTCTAATTATCAAAACTTTTCCTTGCTTTTTTTGCGATCACGGCTTTTGTCTGAAATTTGAATAGGCGGCTAATACACCGCGAGGGTCTTCGATCTGAAGCCAGTGTCCGATATTCTCATCAAGCAGGATAACTTTCGGGTGCGGAATCAACTCCCGGTAACGCTCGACCATCCGCAGACCTGAATTTGGATCCGCCGGTCCGTTGATAAAACACATCGGTACCGAGGTGCTTTGCATGGCATTTATCCATCGCTGCTGATAACGCTCCTTGTCAAAAACAAGTCTCCCGAGCAAGTAGGCGATTGATTTTCCGTCATTGTAATTTAAAATATCCCAGAAATTTTGCAGTAATTCTTTATCGGGTTTGGTAAACTGCCCGAAGACTTCGGAAGTCGCTTTCTCGACTGCGCTTTTCGACATCAGCCGGCTGAGCAGCTTTCCGAGCGGTTTCGGCGATTTGGACAAAAGAATCTGGATCAAACGCGGCTCATAGGCGTCGGCAAAAAGACCGCCGTTTAAGAAAGCGATCGATTCGATCAGGAACGGATTTTTCCTTTCCGGGTCACGGGCAAGCAATTCCTGCACGACGCTGTTGCCGAGGTCGTGTGAGATGATGTGGCATTTTTCGATTCTCAGACGGCGTAACAGTTCCGAATACAAATCCGCCATATCCTCAAAACCGTATTCGTAATCTTTCGGTTTTTCGGAAAAGCCCATCCCGAGCATATCCGGCGCGACGACCGTGTATTTTGCCGCGAGATCCGCCCACACCTCCCGCCAGTCGAAAGTGTTGAAAGGGTATCCGTGAACGATTAAAAGTACTGGTCCTGTTCCTTCTTTACGATAAAAAATATCATAGTTTTTGTATTTGAAAAATTGTCCCTTCGATTTCCAGTCAAGCAATTCCTGCCGCATAATATTTACCTGATAACAACCTAAGTTAAATTTGTTGAGCGGTTTGCGCAAGTTTCGCCAGGCGCGCTTTCGCGTCGCCCTAAAACATCATTGCCGGAAAGACCACTTTGACATCTTGCAGTCGCCCCCATCGAGGAAAAAGCGACCGCGCCTTGCGCTTTCATGGGGTGCGAAATCAACTCCAGCGAAAACGGCTTTTAACTTTCACTCGTTAAATAGTTTTAACGCCTGCGGATCGTCGAGCGGACGAAGCAGGGAAATGACGGTCGAATCCATTTTCAAGCTACGCAAAATTTCGCCGGACGGGCGATAGATTGAAACGAAAGCCCAAATATCGCCGTCAATCCGCCGACCGTCCGGCGAAGATTCTCGCTCCCGCCTCCAGATAATTATCGGAAGCGCCGGAGAAAATCCCAGCCCCTTGTTCGAAAAAAACTTCGCAGTCGCCCACGCCGCTCTTGTTCAGCCCTTTGTTTGGATGAGAACGAATTTCTTCCTTGCCGGAATGATGCGTAAAAACTTTTGTTTTATTCCGCCCGGCTCAAAAAAAAATTGAAATTGTTCTGCCGGGAATAAAATCCTCTGAAATAACCATTTCTTCACCAGCTGGAATTTTTTTGAGAGGTGATTATGAAATTAGTATTTACGGGATTATTTTTTCTCGGCGGAGTTTTATTTTTGGCAATGGTCGGATGCGCCTATTCGCAGGAAAAACCGGACTCTTCGGCAAAAAGTGAAATTGCTAAGGGCTGGAAAACAAACATTGAAAAGCGTTCGATTGATCTCAGCGAACTGATGTCGGGCGGACCGCCCAAGGACGGAATTCCCGCGATTGACGCGCCGAAATTTGTTTCCATAAAAGAAGCTGAAAAATGGCTGAAATCGAACGAGCCGGTCATTTCGCTGAAAATCGGCACGGAAGCCCGTGCGTATCCTTTGCAGATTCTGATGTGGCACGAAATCGTCAACGACGAAATCGGCGGACAATTCGTTACGGTTACGTTTTGCCCGCTGTGTTACACGGCAATCGCTTTTGACAGAAATCTGGACGGGAAAACTTACAGTTTCGGCGTGTCTGGAATGCTGCGGCATTCGGATATGGTGATGTATGACCGCCAAACCGAAAGCTGGTGGCAGCAGATCTCCGGCGAAGGAATCGTCGGCGATCTGACCGGCAAAACGCTCAAACAATTTCCCAGCCAGATCGTCAGTTTTGCCCAATTCGCCAAAGCCTTTCCCGACGGGAAAGTTCTTTCGCGCGAAACCGGACACCGGCGCGATTACGGCAGCAATCCTTATCGCGGCTATGACGACACTACCAAAACGCCCTTTCTTTATCGCGGCAAACCCGACGAGCGTTTGAAACCGATGGAAAAAGTGATCGCCGTCGAACTCGATTCCGTTACAAAAGCCTATCCGCACTCGATAACCCGAAAAAATCGCGTGCTTTACGACCGTATCGGTAAGACGGACATCGTAATTTTTCACGCCGACGGCGCGTCTTCGGCGCTCGATGCCGGAAAAATCAGCGAATCGAAAGACGCGGGTTCGACCGGCGTCTTTCTCCCCGAAATTGACGGGCGAAAATTGACCTTCATCTATGACAAAAACGAATTCACGGACGAGCAGACGAAATCGCGCTGGAATATTTTCGGTCAAGCGACGGACGGCGAATTGAAAGGAAAACAGCTTCGCCAGATCCGTTCAGGCGATTATTTCGCCTTCGCCTGGCTGGTTTTTAAACCTCAAACCGAAATATATAAGTAAATAACGTTTATAAATCGCGAAATAAAAAGGAGAAAAAAAGATGTCTGAATTTGTCAAACAAGCAACTGATTCAAATTTTCAAACCGATATACTGAGCGCGGATAAACCCGTTCTGGTGGATTTCTGGGCTGAGTGGTGCGGACCCTGCCGGGCGGTGGCGCCGGCAGTCGAAGCCGTCGCCGAAGAATACCGGCAGCGGGCGAGCGTTTATAAAATGAATGTGGATGAAAATATGAAAGTACCGCAGCAGTTCGGTATCCGCGGTATCCCGACTCTGATCGTTTTTAAAGACGGTCAGGAACAGGAACGCATCGTCGGCGCGGTTTCGCGCGAAGCGATTGCCGAAGCGATTGAAAATCACCTCTGACTCGCTTTCTAAAACCAGCGTAAAAAAGAAGCGAATACTTCCAAACAGGTAATTCGCTTCTTCTTGTCCTTCGGGAATAAAACTCGCCCGCCCGCGCATAATTCTAATGTTATTACAACAAAAATGGAGGTTGAAGAAAATGACCAAAGGAAGAATTATCGCATCCTGGATTATTCAGGTTCTTGTCGCCGGATTGTTTCTGATGATGGGTTCGCAAAAATTAATGAGCGATCCTGAACTTGTCGCCAATTTCGCACGTTGGGGGCTGCCCGACAAGATGTATCTGGTAATCGGTTTTTTTGAAGTTTTAGGGGCTGTCGGTTTGCTGATTCCGCGTTTCGCAGGATTGGCGGCAAGCGGACTCATACTGATTATGATTGGCGCATTATTTACGCATCTGACGCACGGCGAGATTTTAATGGCGATGATGCCGCTGATGGTAATGATACTTCTCGGAGTCGTTGTATTTTTGCGAAATCCGCTCAATGCGTTCGGCAAAAGCGCTGAAGGAATCGGATAGTTATGAAAAACATTATTTCCAAACCGCTGCTCTCGTTTCTCGTTTTCGCGGCTGTGGCTGTATCGGCTTATTTTATCAACGTCGAGGTGCAGAGTTATCTGGGCAGAGAGACTTTGAAAAGAACGGGGCTTGTCAGCCTGCCGCTCGATAAAGCGAAAATTAAAGCTAAATCTGAGAACAAACACATTCTGGTTGACGTTTCGGCAATCTGGTGCGCGACCTGCCGACGGCTCGACAGCGAGATTTTCGCCGACGAAGACGTAAAGCGCGTTATCAACGAAAGATTTGTTTTTTCGCGGCTCGAATACGAATCCGACGAGGGACAAAACTTTCTCGAAAAACACAAGACGGCGGGCTTTCCGAATCTCTGGCTTTTAGACGGCGACGGCAGAGTCGTCAAGCGATTAAGCGTAACTTTCGATAAAGGCGAATTTTTGTGGCAGCTTTACCGTTAGATTGATGAAAAGCCCGCTGAAATTCAGAACGCGAAAACCCAACGCTCTGATATGAAAAAAATCTTTTCGTCGAATTTATTTCTGACGGCGGCGGTTTTATCAATTCTGCTGCCGAACTTCGCTCGCGCCGAATCTGCCCCGCAAGCGTCGGACGATGCCCGCTCAGCAATCGAAAAAACCCGCCGGCTGCTCGGCGAAATCATTGAAAAATCCTTTCCCGAACTCGACGCCGGAAAAATCAAAGTCAAGGCGTTTCGCAGCCGGTCAAACTTTTTCAAGGCGCGGTTTTCCTTGACGCGCTACTTGACGTTTCGGAGCGTGCGGACGACCGTTTTCGTCAACCCGCTCGTCTTCGAGCGCGATGCGCCCGAACGGGGCGTGCGGGCGATTCTGGCTCATGAGCTGGCGCATGCGCTTTATTATAAAGAAAAAAACCGTCTGGAATTGCTCGGACTCGTCAGTTTGATAAAGGACGGTTTTACGGCGAAGTTTGAACGCCGAACCGATTTGGCGGCGATTAAGCGAGGCTGGGGTGAAGGATTGATCGCCTACCGCGAGTGGCTTTACAAAAACGTGCCGCCGGAGAATCTCGCCGCCAAAAAACGCGATTATTTTACGCCTGAAGAACTCCGGGTTTTGATTCCGGCAATCGAACGAAAACCGGAACTTATCAAAATGTTGTTAAAAAAAGTTCCGCGTAACTTAACCGACGTTCAAATGGCTGTTAAATTCTAAAAAAATCGGCGACGGCAAATCTATTTCAGGTATAAATTTTATGAACACGCAAATTGATTCTGTCATTGAAAATTATCCGGCTGAAATATCCGCCGAGCGCTACACGGTCAGAATCGCTCAGACGCAGAAAGAAATCGAATCGGCTTTGCGGCTTCGCTATGAGGTTTTTAGTCTCGAACTTGCCGGTTTGGAGGATTCGGGAAAAAACTGCGAGCTGGAATTTGATGAATTTGATTATAACTGCAAACATCTGATCGTAATTGAAACACGGACGCGGAAAACCGTTGGAACATACCGCCTGAACACGCTCGAAACCGCCGGAAAAACAAGCGGGTTTTATTCCTCCGGCGAGTTCTCGGTCGAAAACCTTCCGCCGAAAATTTTAGCCGGAGCGGTGGAAATCGGACGCGCCTGCATCGCCCGCGAGCATCGCAATACAAAAGTTCTTTTTCTCTTGTGGAAAGGATTAGCGGGTTTTGTCAAACAAACGCGAAAGCGTTATTTTTTCGGCTGCTGTTCGATTTTTACGCAGGACTGCGAAACGGGTAAGAATGTTTTCCGGCAGTTAAAAAGCGACGGATTTCTGCACGAAAAATTCCGCGTCGAACCGCGAAAAGAGAAAATTTGCGATTCGGAAGACGTTTCGGAAAATTCAAAAGCCGCCGAATTGCCGATGCTTTTTAAAATGTATCTGAAAATCGGCGCGAAAGTCTGCGGCTTGCCGACGATTGACCGCGAATTCGGAACCATTGATTTTTTCGTGATTTTCGATGTAACGACGCTGACCGCGAAATACCGCCGGATGTTTTTCGGCGAAGGTTTTCAGACGAAAATTCTTTCCTCGAAATCGGATTTAAAATCTTTATCGAAAGTTAAAACCGTCGAACAGCGCGTGCCGTAACCGGGCGTTCGAATAAAAATAGCCGATAACAGCTTTTCACGGCTCTTTCCGATTCCAGTGTCGGGCAGTTCAGCGTCATCAGCCAAAGTTTCATCAGCTAAAATTGAAAAAAAATCTTCATTTGTCCAATTTTTTGTTAGATTTTCCGCCAAAAACCGCTTTCCGTTTTCAACCTTACGCCAGGGCGTATCAAGCAGGTGATTGCTCAATCCGTAAATTCCCCTTGTAAGTTTTACCCGTTCGGCAAGCCGGTTCGAGTAATAAAAAATCTCGTTTTTGCGAGCGTTAATTTCGCCCAACAGCAGATTAAACCCCGAATATCCTCCTGCTTTTTGCCGGATTTTTTTCAGATATTCTTCCGCCGATTCTTCAGTTTTCAGAAAATCAGCCGTCAAAATTCCTCGTGAAAGCACTCCCTTAGGCGCGTTCGGGTCGCGGTAATTCGTTACGGCGGCGAATTTTCCTGTCTTATTCACGCCGAGCCACGTTCCGCCGCCGATTAAATCTCTGCCGCCAAAAATTTCGGGATTGTCTTCCCAAAACCGCGCCGCTTGCGTTGGACGATCATAAAATTCATCACGGTTGGCAAGCAGAATCAAAGGAAATTCGGGGTGTTGTTCGTAAGCGAAAAAAATTACGCACATAATCATTGGTCGGTAATCAGTGGTCGTCGGTCTGCCGTGTTTGAAATATCGGGCTTGATTTCTTTGCCGAGAATTAATCGTAATAAATCCGAAACGCTTGTCGGTTTCGCGCCGCGCCGACGGTTTTCCGCGCCGATTTCAAAAGCGATGCGCCATTGCCGAAATAAAATTCGATATGCGTCGGCGAGCGAAAATTTCTTGTCGTAGATATTGGTTGATTCACTCGTTACGCCGTTAAGTTCAATGATCTTGAAATTTTCGCCACGCTTTAAATCATCGAAGGAACGAGCGCGAATGTCGAATCTGCCGAAATAAAAACCCGCAAAACCGCGGCAGATTTCGTCAATCTTATTTTCGAGCTCATCGGTTTTCAACCGCTCGCCGTCGGCAAAGATCGCCCCGCGCGAGTGTGTTCCGATGTTGATAAGTTGAACGCACTCGCCGTTTGACGGAATGTAATCGAGCTTTTCGCGGTTTTGCTCGAAATATTTTTTCGCCAAACAGACGGCTCTCGAATCCTTTAAAATCAGAGTTTCAAGTGTTGATTTTCCGTCGCCCGCAAGACGCGGAAAACGCTTTTCGGTGATTGAAAAAATCCAGCCTTTTTTCTCTTGCGGAAACCGAAAATAAAAAACGCTTGCCTCCGCGCCGCCGAAAAATTCCTGCAAAATAAAATCGTTTTTAAGTTCTTCGAGATTGCTTTTAAGTTCGGCAAAATTTTCCAAAATCTCCACGCCTTTGCCGCGTTCTCCGGCATCGGGTTTTAAGACAAGCGGAAACTCCAAATCGTTTTCGGCAATAAATTTTTCGGCATGTCGGAGGTTTTCGGTAAAAGAATTTTCGGCTGAAAGAACAGCGTAACGAAGCAGATGCGGCAGCGCGGCGGCGGATTTTCGCAAACCTTCATAAATTTCGTTTTTCGATTCGCCGATAAAACCGCCCGCCAAAATCGCGGGATTCGAAGATGTAAAAACCGTCAACCCGCGATATTTTACGGCTAAAATCAAAACGTAAATCACAACGGGAAAATAAAAAACTTTAAGCGACCAGAATTCCCAATTCGCAATTCTTTTCAACCTGCCGATAAAAAGTCTGCGGTTTTTCCAGCTCGAAAAATAAAACAGAGTTCTTAAAATCACAAACCCCAAAATAACTCCGAAAACCAGATTTGTCGAAACCGCGCCGCTCGCAAAGGCGGCTAAACCGACCAGTATCGGCGTCCAAACCAAAGTCGCCAGCAGAAAATAAAGGATAAACTTCCGCGAATTTGTCCGCAAAAATCCGGCGGCGAGATATGTCGGCAGGCGCAGTCCGGTCACAAAACGGCTTAGAAAAACCGCTTCCGCGCCGCGTTCGTCGAGCCACGAGGAAGCCTTTTCGATTGATCTTTCAGAAACGAAGCGCGAAAAAAAGCGCGTCTTCGAAATCTTTCTGCCAAATTTCCTGCCGATAAAATAAAGCAAAAGATCGCCGATAAAAATGCCCGCGACGCACGCCGAAACCGCGAGCAGAAATGAAATCCTGCCCTGACCGGCAAGCGCGCCCGCCGTCAGACAGGCTAAATCTTCGCTGACGAAAGTCGCAAAAACCAGCGCGAAAAAAATAATTACAGGCGAAAATTCGGCGATGTTATTTAATTGAAATATTTGCAGAAATTCAATCATTTGACGGAAGACGAGCAAATCAAAGCTGACTGCCGTTTAAAACGGGCAAACGGCTTTGATCGGATTTTTCCCGTTCCGCCCAGAATTTTAAAGTGGACGGGGCGACGCCGAAATCGGCGAAAAGTTTGATTCCGAGCGTTTTCAATTTTTCGGCAACGAGAGCGTGATGATGAACCGTGTGGCTGTAAAGAAATTCGAGTTCACGCGCCGCGCTCGAATCGAGCCACAGATTTTCGTCAACTTCCGAACGCGCTGAAACCTTTGTTTCTAAAAATTCGCGCGGCAGACTCCGCAGAGTTTTGATCAAAAATTCGAGACGCTCAACCGCGTATTGTCGGTTTTGTTCAATCTGCGGGTCGCGCTCGCGGGCGGCGTAATCAATTTTTCGGGTTCGCAATCCTTTCAAAAAATTTTCGGCAAAATCTATATTGTGCCGGAAATGCGCGCCAAGGCTTCCGCTCGATTCGCTCGCAGCGGTATAAATTTCATCGTCCAATTTTTCGATCAGCCGCGCGGCGCGAAGAAACTCCGCGCAGGTTTTTTCGAGCAGTTTGTTTTGAATTTCTATTTCCGGCTTCGCTGTGGTCATCGTTCTTGTCATCTACTAAAAAACATCGCTCCATAAGCATTATGACCGGAAGGCTGCAATATATTCCCGAGACGGATTTAAACGGATTAGCTTTTTTCAGCGAATCCGTTTTTTTCGTTAAAACACGGAAAAAACTTTAGCAAGCGGCGCAGGAACTGTTTGTTTGAATCGGCGGGCATTTTACGCTGCCGAAACTGCAAAAAACGCAGCAATCGCCCGCTTTCGGTTTGAGAAACGCTCCGCATTTCGAACACTCGTAAAAAAAGGCGCAAGCGTCGGTCGGCATCGTTTCCCTTTGTTTATGCCTGCATTCAGGGCAGGTTATTTCAGATTCCAAGACAATTGTTTCCATAATTTTTTTCGCTTCCTCAAATTCTATTAGTTTTTATTCCGCGCAGCACGAGAGCTTTGCAGGGTCTTTGTAGCGGGAAATTGCCGCTATTTTCAGGGCTTCCGCCATTGTCGGATAAACGTGCAGCAGGTCAATAAAATCATCCAATTTTGCTCTAAACCGCAAAGCCATCGCCGCTTCGTGAATTACTTCGCCGGCACTGTTGCCGATCATCGTAACGCCCAGCACTTCGTTTGTTTTCGCATCCGCCACCATTTTGATAAAACCTTTTGTATCGCGGATCGCTCCGGCTCGCGGGACAAGCCGCATCGAAAAAGGATTGCACCAGCACGGATGCCCTGCGGCAATACCTTCGGCTTCGGTCATTCCGACAATGCCGATTTGAGGATCGGTGAAAATCGCGCGCGGTATTACGCGATGATTTACGACTCGCGGTTTTTCGTCTAAAAAAGCGTTGTGAGCGACAATTCCGCCGTCCTGACTGCCAACGGGAGTTGCCATCTGGCTGTTTTGCTCCGAACCGATCACGTCTCCGGCGGCGTAGATGTGCGAAATGTTTGTTTGCAGAAATTCATTGACTTCGACCTGACCGTTTTCGCCAAGTTTTACGCCCGCTTTTTCGATTCCGATTTTATCCGTATTCGGTCGTCTGCCGGTTGCGACAATAATTTTTTCGGCGCGAAATTCTTTTAAAATTTCGCCGATTTGCGCCGTTGCGACGACATTGCCGTTTTCCTCTCTGACCGATTTAACTTCAGCATTCGTTACGATGTTTATTCCTTCTTCGGCGAAAATCTTTCCGATAACTTTTCCCGTTTCGGGTTCGTAGCCATGTGCGAGCAATTGATTGTTTCTCTCGATAACAGTTACTTCCGCGCCGAAGCGTTTGAACATTTGTCCGAGTTCGAGAGCGATATAACCGCCGCCGACAATTAAAAGCGACTTCGGACATTCGGTTAATTCCATCGCTTCGCCGCTCGTCAGTAAATCGCTGGTCAGAAATGGAACTTCGGCAAGCCCTTCAATCGGCGGAAGCACGGGACGCGAACCTGTCGCAATCAAGATTTTCCCGCCCGTTAATTTCTTCCCGTTGATTTGAACGGTATTGGCGTCGAGAAATTCCGCGTGTCCCTCTTCGACGCGGATTTTGCCGCCGACCAGACCTTCATATTTCTTGTTTCGATAGTCGCCGATAATTTCATCTTTTTGCCGGATCAACTCGCGGAAGTTTATTTTAATCTCCGAGGCAGTCAATCCCGGATAGCGGGGATTTTTCGCGTCATGAATGATTTTCGCCGCCTCGATCAAATTCTTTGAAGGCAGACAGCCGCGATTGACGCACGTTCCGCCGACGGTTCTTTCTTC
>JALZOH010000047.1 GCA_030857305.1 Acidobacteriota bacterium | reverse complement strand
CCTTTAGTTGGAACTCAAAACTTTCAACTTTTAGTTGAATATAATTTTGTTTGGTTAGATTAAGCATAAAATTTGAGTGGAAAAAAAATGGCATCAATTTCATTTTATGGCGGCGTTGGAAGCGTAACGGGTTCAAAATATCTTTTGGAATCCGGCGGCAGAAAAGTTTTGGTTGACTGCGGACTTTTTCAAGGCTTAAAAGAGTTGCGCGAAAGAAATTGGCAAGATCCGCCGTTTCGTCCTCGTGATATTGACGCGGTGATTATCACTCACGCGCACATTGACCACACCGGATATTTGCCGCGTCTTGTTAAACTAGGCTTTTCAGGAAAAGTTTTTACTTCACGCGCAACCGGTGATCTACTCAAAATTCTGCTTCCCGATTCGGGACGGCTGCAGCAGGAAGAAGCCGATTACCGCAACCGCCATAATTTAACTTCGCACACGCCCGCGCTTCCGCTTTATGACGAGGACGATGCAAAAGACGCGCTGGCATTACTTGAACTTGTAGCCAATGACGGCGAGTTGGTCGAGGTTTGCGAAGGTTTTCGCGCATCTTTCAGCGTTGCCGGACATATTTTGGGCGCAAGTCAAGTTTTAGTTGAAATGGAAAATGCGCGGGAAAACGGCGATAAACTCAAATTTCTCTTTTCAGGTGATTTGGGACATTACGACCAACCAATTTTAAACGACCCGGTTGCGCCGCCTGATTGCGATTATCTGATGGTCGAATCAACCTACGGCAATCGTCTGCACAGCAAAGTTCATTCCGACATTCAACTAGCAGAAATTATCAACCAAGCAAACAAAAGAAATGCGCCGATTTTGATTCCCGCCTTTGCCGTCGGCAGAACTCAGGAGATTTTGTATCTGATTCGGGAACTCGAAGAAGAAAAGCGCATTCCGGTCTTGCCCGTCGTCGTGGATTCCCCGATGGCTTCGCAAGCAATGCAGGTTTATAATCGCTTTAATGAAGAACATGACCGCGAGTTTGCGAGCATTTTGGCGCGGAAACAGCATCCGCTCCGCACCGGCTCAATGTCAACGACTTCGACACGCGAAGAATCAAAGAAATTAAACGACGCGAAAGGAACGCGAATTATCATCAGCGCGTCGGGAATGCTGACGGGCGGACGAGTTCTGCATCACGCGATGCGGATTCTGCCAAACCCGGACGCAACCATTATCTTTGTCGGCTATCAAGCGGCAGGCACAACCGGAAGGAGAGTTTTAGAAGGCGAACGCGAAGTCCGCATAATGAAACAATGGATTCCCGTGCGCTGCCACGTCGAAAAAGTCGAAGGCTTTTCCGCGCATGCTGATTGGAAAGCGGTTTTGCGTTGGTTAAGAGGTTTAAAAATTACGCCGAAACTAGTTTTCACAACTCATGGCGAACCGGAAGCCGCCGAAGCGATGGCGCAGCATATCCGCGACGAATTCGGTTGGTCGGTTGAAGTTCCGTATTACGGCGAAACGGTTGAATTAGTATAGGAATATTGATTTGAACAATTTTTTCCAATACTTTCTAAAAAATTATTTAACGCAAAGGTGCAGGGACGCAAAAATAAAAATGGTTTAATAGTTTCATTAGTCGGAAAGTTGTAGTTTTCAATTTACTTCCAAAAATCTTTGCGTCTTTACGTTAAATAATTTTCGCATAAAATTTCACCGAATCACCGGCTTGTAAAAATGTCGGCGATTCGGCTTCGGGCGTGAAAAGCTCAACATTTGTGTTGCCGATTATCTGCCAGCCGCCGGGCGCGTCCAGTGAATAAATTCCCGTCTGCCGTCCGGCGATTCCAACGCTTCCTTTCGGAACTTTCAGGCGCGGCGAAGTTCTGCGCGGCGTGGCAATTTTCTCATCAACTTTGCCCATATAGGCAAAGCCGGGAAGAAACCCAATCATATAAACGCGATAAATTTGCGCGGTGAAAATTCCGACAACTTCATTCGGCGTTAAATTATTCGTCAAGCCGACGAACTCCAAATCGAGCGCGAATTCTTTATCAAAACTTACTGGAATTTCAATCAAACGCGGTTGTTTTTCAGGAATTATATTCAAATTCTGCAAGGCGTTTTCCGCAAAATTTTTCACGGCTTCAAACGCGGTTGAAAATTCGGAAAAGTTTTTTCTGACGACTAAAACATCATAAAAAACCGAAAGCGAAGCATAAGCGGGAACTATTTCGATAAAGCCCGGAAAGGAATTATGCACAAAATAATTTGCTAATTTTAAGACGCGATTATTTAATTCGGGCGAGATTTCATTGCCAAAACTAATGGTCAAGGCATTATCGCCAAGCGGGAAGATTTTTATGTTTCTCTCAATCATTCATAACTTTCCAAAACGTCAAGAAGCGTCGCTTTTTCGGTTTCCACATCAAAAATCCTCGCGCCTTTTCGGGTTAATAGAGCAATTGTTTCGCCTAAAAGATTGTCTTCGGCTTCGCGCGTAAATTTTAAGATAAAAGTATTTGATTGTTTTTCGATTTCAAAATTTTTTAGCGGCAAAGTTTTTTGTAAATCAGTATCGGACAAACCGTTGAAAAAAATTGTAACTTTTTGCGTTTGTTTGTGAGAACGGCGCAAATTTTCGGGCGTGTCAACAGCGCGGATTTGTCCGTTTGAGATAATCGCTACGCGGCGGCAAAGTTCTTCGATTTCTGCGAGATTATGCGAAGTCAGCAAGACGGAAAGGCCTTTCAACGAAGTAATCAAATCACGCATATTGGAAGCGGCGAGCGGGTCAAGCGAGCGCGTCGGTTCATCCAGAAGCAGAATCGGCGGACGCGGAAGCAATGCGCGGGCAACTGCCAGACGCTGTTTGTTGCCCGTCGAAAGTTCGGAAAAACGGCGTTTGGCTAAGTCCGTTAAATTTAATTCGGCAAAAAGTTCCGCGATCCGTTTTCGTGCCGGATTATCTTTAATTCCGTAAAGCCGCGCAAAAAACAACAGATTCTGTTGCGCCGTCAAACGCCAATAAAACGAGCGTTCTTCGGCGGTCGCCAAACCAATCAAAGAGCGCACTTTTACTTCATCGTTGACTGAATCGAAACCTTTGACCGAAACTTGTCCGCTGGTCGGCTGAACAAGCGTGGCGATAATTTTTGTCAAAGTCGTTTTGCCCGCGCCGTTTTTTCCAATCAAGCCAAAAATCTCGCCTTCACTAATATCAAAAGAAACATTTCTTAAGGCTTCAACCGCTGGTTGGAGCGGCAAAGAGAAGAATTTCTTGAGACGCGGAAACGACGGCGGATAGGTTTTTGACAGATTTTGAATTGAAATTGCAGACATTTTTTATCTTTGGCGTTGTTTCGGGTCGAGATATTCGCGCAGACCGTCGCCGATGAAATTAAAAGCCAAAACGGTTAATGCAATGGCAATGCCGGGAAAAAACAAGACGTGCGGCGCATTATATAAAATATCAATGCCGCGGGCTTCTTCAATCATCGTTCCCCACGAAGGTGCGGGCGGCGGAATTCCCAAACCCAAAAAAGAGAGCGATGCTTCGGCTAAAACCGCGCCCGCCATTCCGAGACTTGCCTGCACTATCAAAGGCTGAATCGCATTAGGCAAAATATGCGTGAACAAAATACGCATATTGCTTGCGCCGAGCGCGCGGGCGGCTTGAACGAAATCATATTCGCGGACTTTCAAAACTTGCCCGCGCATCACCCGCGCGTAACCAACCCAACCGATAACGCACAATGCTAAAATAAGTTTGCCAAGCCCCGCGCCTAAAAATGCAACTAAAGCTATTGCTAAAAGAAGACCGGGAAAGGCGAGAAAGACGTTAAAAATATAACCTGATAAAAATTTATCAACCAAGCCGCCGTAAAATCCGGCAATTGCGCCGATAAATATTCCGATAACCGCCGAAACCGTAACGACAATAATGCCGACTTCGAGAGAAATTCGTGCGCCATAAGCAACCCGCGAAAAAACGTCGCGCCCAAGCGCGTCCGTGCCAAACCAATGCGTCGCTGACGGCGCGGCGTAACGCATAAACAAATCCTGCGCGGTTACGTCGTGTGTGGTGATAAACGGCGCAAAAATCGCCGTCAAAATAAAAATTGCGGCAATGGCAAGTCCGATGTAAGTTAATCTATTCATTAACTATTGAAAGCCTTGTGTGAAGTCCAGAGGTTTTCAAAATCTTCTTTAGATATTTCTGCGTTGTTTGGGTTTTCTAAAACATCTTCAATAGATTTGTCTGCTGAAAATTTAAATCTATCTTCTAAATGTTCGTTATCATATTTAAGAGCAATTCCATTATCATAAATTTCAATTTGTCGAATTGGGAAAAGTTCTTCATCGGTTTCGGAATACTAAGTCGAAAATCCCCAACCTTCAAACTCATCGTCTCTTGTTTCATTCCAACGATATTTGAAATATCTTTTCATATTTTAGTTTTACGACAATCTGATTCGCGGGTCTAACCAGCGATAAACCAAATCGGTCAAAGAATTTGCCAGAATATAAGTAACTGATATGACCAGAACGCAGCCTTGAACTAAACGATAATCGCGTTTGCCGATGCCGTCGTCCAACAGCAGAAGTCCTAAACCTTGCCAGCTAAAAATCTTTTCCGTGATGATTGCGCCTGCCAGCAGAACGCCGAGCTGCAAACCTAAAATTGTAACGACGGGAATCAGACCGTTTTTCAAAACGTGCTTATAGACGACTTTTCTTTCGCTTAAACCTTTCGCCCGCGCCGTGCGGACGTAATCTTCGCCGAGTTCTTCAATCACGGAAGAGCGAATCATCCGCGTTAAAATCGCTGAAAGTGCCGCGCCGAGCGTTACGGCGGGCAGAACAATGTCTTCGGGATTTGCGCTTCCGGTTGGCGAAAACCAGCCGAGTTTGACGGCGAAAATATACATCAAAAAAGGTCCGATAACAAAAGTCGGCAAACTGATTCCGAGCAGCGCGACAAGCGAAGAAAAATTATCAATCAGCGAATTTTTGTTTGTTCCGGCAAGAACGCCGAGCGGAATCGCAATACCGACGGCAACAATTAGAGCGGCGACGGCGAGTTTTATTGTCGCCGGATAACGCTCCAGAATCATATCCAAAACCGGACGGTCAGTGCGAAATGAATTTCCTAAATCGCCGCTCAAAACGCCTTTCCAATAATCCAGATAACGATTGTTCGCGCCGTGCCAATCGAAACCCTTTTCGTCGTTGTAGGAAAAGAAAAAAGCCGGTTTGTCGAGTCCGTGTTTGGCGTTAAAATTGGCAATTTGATCGGGCGTGGCTTGTTCGCCCAAAATTGCAGTTGCCGGGTCGCCCGGAACTAATTCGATTAAAAGCGTTACGAGCGACACGACCGTCCACACGACTAACAAAAGTAGTCCGATTTGACGAGCAAAATTTAAGAGTTTGTGTTTCATTATTGCCAATTCGACAAAAGAATTATGTTGGGAAAGTCAGCACGAACAGAATTATAAAACCTTTCGCCCGCCGTGACGAACCTGCAATTTTCCCTGACGCTCAAAGCCAGATAAAGCGAATCGTAAAATGTTCTTTTATATTTGACGGCGATTTGAAAGGCTTCTTTGAAGACAGACCTCGCGGGAGTCATTGTGAATTGGATATTTTGAAAATCTTTGATGGCAGAGTTTGCATCGTTTGCGTCAAAACCTTGAAAAACCTGTTTTTTCCAAATGATGTTTCCATATTCAGCGTAAATCAAATCAGGCGCAAGAAATTCTCAAAGCCCTTGTTTATATTCAAGCAAAACTTGCTTTGCCTTTATCGAATCGGTTTCTATTACAAACCATTTCACTGCCACGCTGCTGTCAACAATAATTTTTTCCATCAGCGCATTCTGTCCTCTCTGATGAGTTCCGTGCTGTCAAGCATCACGCCGTATTTTTCTCCCATTTTATTTTGAAATTCAAGAATTCTATCTACCACTTCGCGCCGATTGGCAAGTTCAAGTTCTTCCCACTCATCGAGAAATTTTTCCACGTCCTCAAAGCCTTTACTCTGCGCGACATTTTTAAGTTTTTGATAGGTTTTCTCCGAAATCATTAATGTTACGCTCATTGTCTTACTCCCAAATGAATCGCGGCAATTCCGCCCGTCAGATTTTTATATTCTACATCGGAAAAGCCGGTTTCAAGCATCATCTTCAGCAAACCTTTTTGGTCGGGAAATCTCGCCACCGATTCCGATAGATATTCATACGCGCCGCGCGAACCGCTGACTACGCCGCCGATTTTCGGCAGAATTTTTGTAAAATAAAACTGAAATAGTTGACGAAATCCCGGCACAATCGGCGCGGAAAATTCTAAAATAACCAGCTTTCCGCCGACCTTTAAAACGCGGTGCAATTCTCGCAGACCGTCTTGCCAATTGGAAAAGTTTCGCAAACCGAAAGCGATCGTAACCGCGTCGAAAGTTTCATCCGCGAAAGACAAATTCATTCCGTCGGCTTCCAGATACGGAATTGCAAGATTCTCCACCGCGTTTTTTTCTTTGGCAATCGCTAGCATCGGACGGCAAAAATCCGTGCCGATAATTTTCGCCTGCGCGTTTTTTTGCAGTTCCAAAGCCAAATCGCCCGTTCCACAAGCGACATCTAAAACCAGAGCGTTTTTATTTTCCAAAACATTTTCGAGTTTTTTTGTTACCAATTTGCGCCAACGCTTATCAATGTTGCCGGACAGAAAATGATTGAGAAAATCGTATTTCGGCGAGATGCGCGAAAACATCTCGCGCACGTCTTCGGCGTGTTTTAATTCATCAGCGGTTCTTTCGTTTGACATTAAAATTCCAAATTCTAAATTTCAAATTCCGAATTATTTCTTAGTTTCTTCGGACTTTTTTACAACTACACTTACAACAGTTTGTTTTTGTAGATTTTCAGCAACTCTCTGAACATCTGCCAAAGTTACACTATTTAATTTGGATATCTCGTCTTTAACCGAAATGAGTTGGTAAGTATCAGCATTAAGCCATAATTCGGCAAGAGTCGTTTTTTCGGAAAGTGATTGGTTCATCTCTGAAATTCGAGATGTCTTACTTTTTTCAAATTCCGCATCTGATATTTTCCGCAGCAAAAAGGGCTGACGGATTTTTTCAATAAAAGCAGTTGCTTTGTCGGCGGGAAGTTTTATTTCGATTACAAAGCTGCCGTCTAAAAGATGCGTTTCGTTACGGACAAAAATATTTGTTTGGAAATCAGCATCGGATATTTGGACATCAGCAGCAGAATTTTTCAAACGTTCAAATAAAATACCGGCTAAAATCAAACCAGCCTGATAATCCTTGTTATTTCTCGCCATATAACGAGATGCCTGATAAATCTCGACCTTTTCGATATTTGGAAGCTCAATGAGTTGTTTTTCAGATAAAGGCGCGTCTGGTTGGCGAAACGTCGCCGGAACTTTTTTATCCGCTTTTTCCCACGCGCCGAAATAACGGCGGACGGCGCGATAAACAAAATCGGGTTTGACGTTGCCGACGACGGTAAGCGTCGCATTGTCGGGCGTTAAAAATCTTTGCCGGGCAAAAATCAAATCGGCGAAATCAATCTTTTGCAGAGATTCGCTCGTTCCCATTTGCGCTCTGCCGTAGGGAAAATCCCCGTATAATCTTTTGGCAACGGCAAGGTCGGCGATATACGACGGGTCTTTTTCGAGTTCTTTGACTTTTTCAAGTCGTGCCGAACGAACTTTTGCCGTTATTTCCTTATTAATCTGCAGGTTAGAAACAGCATTTGCCAAAGTTTCCAACACATCAAGAATTTTATCGGAGTTTGCCGTCGCATTAATCTGGATATAATCGAAGTTGCTTTTAACGTCGAATTCTCCGCTTAATTCATCCCGAAAAAATCCCTTCACCGTTTCGTCGGGAAACAAACTGTCGCCCAAAAGTGCCATTGTGCCTTCTTTGGCTTGCGGGTCAAACGCCGAGCCGCTGTGAATTCGCAGTTTGACCGTTACTTTTTCCGCATTTGGCTCAGTCCAAGTGAGTAATTTTAATCCGTTCAAAAGTTTTTCCTGTCGCGGCGCAGCAAATTTTGCCGTTTGCGCGAATGAAAAACCAGCGCATAGAAACAAAACTGTCGTTAATATCGTAAAGTTTTTGAAATAGTATTTAATATTCATTATATTTAAATCATAAATTGTTAATTGTTAATCGTTAGTTGCAGATTTTTATATTATCGTTGTAGATATCACGCAAGTTTGGTCCCGATTCAGAATTTATGATTTACGATTAAGGAAAAGAAAATTTTAGACGCTGACAGGCATCGCGTCAAACGAATAAAGCATCTATCAAATTGCTGTATTCTATAAAATGTTAAGAAAAAAGTTCCCGAAAAACTTAACATCTGAAAAAATTGCTTTATAATTAAACAGGCTAATTGAAGGCTTGAGAAAAAAACCAAAAAGTTTGAGAGGTTAGTTTGAGAGGTTAGAAAGATGGGAAAAATAGTTAAATATTGTGCCGCTTGTGATGAAAGTTTTGCCGAGAAATTTGGATTTTGTCCGAATTGCGGGCAGCCGATGAAGGCGTTTGAAATGAGTCCGCTTGCCGGAGAAATTGAAGCTCGGGAAGAAGCCAATCTCAGCGCACTCGATAATAATCGTTTTGAAGCCAAAACTCCCGCGCCAAGTTTCTATGAAACATCTGCAAAAAGCGGAGATGTTCCTGTTTCTGACGGCGCGGTTTTTTCTGCCGATACTGAGGAGCAAGAGTTTTCCGACGGTCAAATCGAATCGAATTCCGAAGATATTGTAAATGATGCCGAAATACAGCCGCCGGATTACACAAATACTTTTGCAACAACTGCGGCGGGCGCAAATGGAAACGGCAGCGGATTTAAAACGACAAATTATGATTATCAGCCCACAGGCGAGAAATACATTGAACACACCAATGACGGTTTTCACATTACGGTTATTGAAGAAAAGAACGTCAGACAACGCAACGGGCTGTTGCTTGGCGCAACGGTTCTAATGCTGTTTTTAACAATCGGCGGTTTGATTTATTCACTTTTTAATCATCCTCTTTTAGTTGACGCAATCGGAAATGACCAATTGCTGGCTTATGTTCCGGCAATTGATGAAGCACCGATGGATGTTGAAGAAACACCTAAAAACAACCCCGATAAGGGCGGCGGCGGCGGTGGCGGCGGACGCGACGAGGAAACGCCGACTTCACAGGGAAGACTTGCCACGCAAACTGAAAAACCTTTGATTGCGCCGGATAAATCAATTGTTCAAAAAGATTTTGAACTGAAACAGCCGGTTGCCTCAACTCAAGGAAATAAAACAATCAAACCGACGGATGAACCTTATGGCGACCCGAATTCTAGATTTATGCTGGGTTCAAACGGAACGGGAACGGGCGGCGGACAAGGCTCCGGCAGCGGAACTGGACAAGGCAGTGGAACGGGAACCGGACAAGGCGCGGGACTTGGCTCAGGCAGCGGCGCAGGTAGAGGAAGCGGCAATGGCGATGGCGTAGGCGACGGCGACAACGGAAGAGCCAGAACCGCACCGCCGCCGATAGTGAAAAAGCCTGAACCGGTCGGCGTAACTGAAGCGATTAGGTTTATTGCCAAACCACAGGCAAAATATACCGACGAAGCGCGGACAAACAATATTCAAGGAAATGTTACTTTGAAAATTACGTTTTTGGCATCAGGGCAGGTCGGCAGTATTGCTCCCGTTAAAGGTCTACCTTATGGTTTAACCGAAAAAGCCATCGAAGCGGCGCGGCAAATAAAATTTGAACCGCAGAAAAAAAATGGTGTTCCGATTCCGGTAACAAGAACTGTGTCTTATAGTTTCACCATTTACTAAAAATTGATTAAATGTTTTAAGGTCGTGAATCGAAGGAATTCGGCTCACGATTTTTTTTACACTAGAACGGATTTGAATAAGCGTATGGAAAAATTTTGAGTTCGTGCCTAAAAATTGACTTTTCGCTGGCTAAGAGCTAGTCTGAAAAGTCTCAAGCCAATCTTCTGAGTAGAATTCTAATCATCGAAAGATACAGCATCGCTTGGCTGCTTTCGGTTAGTTTCTCATACTCGCGTGTCAATCGCCGAGACTGAATAAACCAGCCAAATGTTCGCTCTACTAACCAGCGTTTGGCTTGTGCGATAAAGCCTTTGATGCCTTCAGGATTCTTGCTCACTTCCAACTCGATTCCATATTCTTCGGCGACTTGCTTGTGCCATTTTTCACCGCGATATGTGCCATCGATCCGGATTTTCTTTAAGTTTTTCAGCTTCTCTTTGTTTTCGGCAAACAGGCTTTTTGCTCCTGCCTGGTCGCTCTTTGAAGCCGCCGTCACACAGAGCGCGACGGGTAAGCCAATGGTGTCGACCAGC
>JALZOH010000046.1 GCA_030857305.1 Acidobacteriota bacterium | reverse complement strand
AATTTATTCTTTCTCGACGGGCAAAAAATCATTAACTTCTAATTGAACATTAGGAAAAGCGGTAAGGTTAAAAGTTTGTTCAGCACGGTAAGTTTGTTTTGATTGATAGCCATCTGCACTTGGTTCACGATAATCTTCAATGGTTCGGTCTTGAACATTGAGTAAAAGATATTGTTGAATTTCCGCCCGCGCATAAGCCAAAGATTTCGTATTGCGGTCATAGCCTAAAGTCGAATCCGCAATTTCTATAATCAAATAAATTTCGCTCGGGGTTGGATGATTGTCGAAATACCGCTCCATTGGTGGTTTAACTAAGACAATATCGGGTTCCGGTTCTGAAAAATCATCAAGCCAAATCGGATTTTGATTTCTAATACACGCCCGCTCACCGAATTTCTGTATTAAGCGGGTTGCAATAATATCATTTAATGTTGCGTGTTTCGTTCCTTTCGGTATTTTCTCAACAATTACTCCATTTAAAAGTTCGATATTATCATCTTTGTTAAACACGCCGGTTTTAATCATCGAATCGTATTCTTTAATGGTAATTTGGCGCAGTTTGACGTAACTGCCGCTTAAAATACTGTTAACAGTTTGCACCGGAACTAAATTTTCGATGACAGATGACATAATTTTTACCTCTGAACTTAGACTTTAAACTATTTTCCGGATTTTGTTAATTGCTTGTATTTCTGGCAAAAACTTTGTAAATTCAAGTATGGAAAAGCTGAAAATTTTACTCTCCGTCACGTTTCTTCTAACCGTTTCACAAACAATTTTTGCTCAAAAAAAATCAGTTGATTTAATCATCTCCGGCGGAACGGTCGTTACGATGGACGCGGAGAAACGCCTGATTGAAAATGGCGCGGTTGCGGTTCAGAAAGGGGAAATCGTCGCGGTCGGAAAAGCAAATGAAATCTCCCGACAATTCGTTGCCAAACAAATTATTAATGCCAACGGTAAAGTAGTTATTCCCGGACTCGTCAACGTGCACACGCACATTGCGATGACGCTTTTTCGAGGCATTTCAGACGATTTGGATTTGCAGGAGTGGCTGACGAAATATATCTTTCCCGCCGAAGCGAAAAATGTGACGGAAGATTTTGTGCGCGTTGGAACACGGCTCGGATTGGCGGAAATGATTCGCGGCGGCACGACTACTTTTTGCGATATGTATTATTTTGAAGATGCGATTGCGGACGAAACGGCAAAAGCCGGGATGCGCGGCGTTTTGGGCGAAACGATTATTGATTTCCCCGTTCCCGACAACAAAACGCACGAGCAGGCGCTTGCATACACGGAAAAATTCGTCAATAAGTGGAAAAATCATTCGTTGATTGTTCCGGCATTTGCACCGCACGCAGCATACACCGTGAGCGAAGAACATCTGGGAAACATCAAAAAACTAGCCGATAAGTTAAATGCCGCTGTCGTGATACACGTTGCCGAAACTCAAACCGAAGTCAATGATATTTCCAAACAAAAAGGCTTGCGACCGGTTGAATACCTCGATAAAATCGGATTTCTAAACAATCGCACAATCGCCGCGCACGTCGTTTTCGCCAATGAAAATGAATTGAACATTTTAAAAAATCGCGGCGTCGGTGTTGCACATAATCCGCAGTCAAATATGAAGTTAGCGTCGGGCGTGGCGCCTGTTCCGCAGATGCTTGCCAAAGATTTGCCAGTGGGTTTGGGAACGGATGGCGCGGCTTCAAACAACGATCTTAATTTGTGGGAAGAAATGGATACGGCGGCGAAACTGCACAAAGTTTTCGCGCGCGACCCGAAGGTTTTGACTGCCGAGCAAGCATTTGAAATGGCGACAATTCGGGGCGCGCGGGCGCTTCATCTGGAAAATTTGATTGGCTCGATTGAAACGGGGAAGCGCGCCGACATTGCCATTGTTGATTTTGACGCGCTTCATCAAACTCCTTTTTTTAACGTCTATTCGCATCTCGTTTATGCCTCGAAAGCGAGCGACGTGCGAACAGTTATCGTCAACGGAAAAGTTGTAATGCGCGACAAACGTTTGCTCACCTTAAACGAAAATGTTATAAAGAAAGACGCGAACGCATATCGTCAAAAAATCATCACAAGTTTATCAAGATAATAAAGCAGGTTTCGAGCAAACTTGCTTGAAAGTGTTTTTGAAATCATAATAGACGAAACATTTTTATCTAAATAGTTAGAGTGGGGCGCCAGCACTCGCTTTAACCTTCGCGGAAAAAATTCAAGTCCGGGATAGGAAAGGAGATTCTTAATGTCGCTAAACATCAGGCAAACATACACTTCCTTCATACTAATTTTTATATTTGCTTTTTTAATTTCAGTTCAGGCGCAGACATCCGGCGATGTCATGCGCGGCAGAGTAGCGAAAGCAAAAGCTTTTATCGCCGTCAGAAATTACAATGCGGCGATTTATGAGCTCGAAAATATCCGCCGCGAAACCGGCGACCCGACCGTCAACGGCGTGATCAATGTTTTGCTGATGAATTCCTATTTAGAGCAGAGCGATTATAAACGCGCGCAGGAATTCTTGAAGGAGCTTTCAAGCCCGCAAAAATTAAAAAATCCGAATGCTTCGGCAAGTTATTTTGCCGTTGCTGGACAAGTGGTCAAAGGAGCGCGCAGCCAACTCGAACGGTATCGCGGTCTTGGTTTGAGCGTTTCAGATCGAAACTTGCCGCTCGAAGCCGCGACCGATATCGAAAAAATGCGTGAAACGTTGGAAATGGTGGTTGCACAATCAAAGACTTTGAGCACTGATAAAACTCAGACTTCAAATGCGATGGCGCTGCTTGAAGAAGCGACCAGCGCGAGAAGCGGTTTAGCGCGGGATGATTTTGATGTCACGCGCTGGAAAAACGAAACCGCCGACGCGCGTGAAACGCTTGCCAATTCAAGAAGCGTTGTTGTTAATGCGGTCAATGAAACAAACGCGCCGATAGTTAAAACCGAGGCGGCTACCACAAATAATTCTAATACGACTGCCGCCGCAACCACCCCTCCGCAAACAAAAACAGTATTTCAACCGATTTCAAATGATTCAACCGACAAATCAAAGATCGGCGAATCGGTGGCAAAGAATAATAAAACTGAAACTCCGGCTGTAACCGACACAAAAGAGCAAACCCAAATTACAGGCACGCAGAACACGGAAAGTAATTCTGCTCCGGTAAGAAGCCGCCGAATTGAAACTGCGGCTGCCGAAAATTCTTCAAGCCAAAATAATAATACTAAAACTCTAACTTCGATCGCCGCTAATACAGAAACTTCAAAAGAAACGACACCCATAAAGGTTGGCTCTCTAATAGAATACGCAACCAAAAAAACTAATCCGGTTTATCCGGTAAGCGCAAAAACCTTACGGATGACAGGGGTTGTTAAAGTTGAATTAGTTATTGATGAAACCGGGCAGGTGGCGGAAGTAGCAAAGACAAGCGGTCCTGCAATGCTTCAGAGAGCAGCGACCGATGCGGTAAGAAAATGGAAGTTTAAGCCGTTTGTGCGGGATGGTGAATCAGTCAAAGCGATGGGTTTCGTGAGCTTTAATTTTAGTTTATAAAATCTTTTACCTAACGCGTTAAAAACTTGGTCGATTTGTATTAGAACTTGGTCTTGAACCAGGGCGCGTTCCTCCGCTAGGACTCATTCCGCTTCCGCGAAAAAGCGGTGTGAAAATCCATTTGCTGTGATTTTCAATACCGTAATAGGCAAGGACGGAAGAGCTTTTGCTCTGACTTGCAACGCCTATAAAGGGAGTGTTTTCGGTTAAATCTTCAATTTCGTCCTCAGAAGCTTCCTTCGAATCCTCGGCGCTTTCGGTGTTGATAATATTAACCAGCGGAAGCGCAAAAGCATCAAGATACAGACCGGACGAAGGAAGAAGCCCCTCATTATAAACCTGCACGCGCCGCCCAAAACTTAAAAAAGCTTTACCGGCAGGTTTTATCAATCGCCATTTCCCGTCTTCCGAAAGCGGGTCAATTGCTGCTGAAGCGCGCAAAATTTGACGTTTTTTCGTGCCCTGCGGAATGCCTTCGAGCAATTCATCCATCGAATCCGGAAGTTTTGTTCCTCTGTAAAAAGTCACGTATTGGCGGATTGCGTCTGCCACTTCTTCACCACGCCGAATTGCTTCAAGTTCCTTTTCGCGCTGGACGCTTTGCTGGACTGTCGGCGCAACGGCAAGCAGAGCAATCGCGAAAAGCGTCATCACCGCCATCACGGCAAGCAGCGACATACCGCGCTCTGAGTCGTGATCAAAAGGTCGCGCGCCGGATGTTTTTTTTTTGTGGCGACCGGCTATAAACCACTGATAACCAAGCATTTTTTTAGTACCTCGGGTCATCGTCATCCTCGTCGTTATTATTCTTGTTTGGCGTCGGCTGCGGCGGTTGTTGCGGATTATAACGCGGAATATTATTCGGAATACCCGGAATTTGTTGCGGCTGAATATTACCTGGAATACCCGGAATTTCCTGCGGGGGAATATAAACCGGCGGGTTTTCGAGCGGCTGATTAAACTGATTGTATCTGTTTTTATTAATCAGGTTATTTGGATTATTGGGATTATCCGAAGACGCATTTTGTCCGGGCGCCGGGCGATAAAGCGCAAGTTTATGTCTAAAGCCTAAATTTACATCTTCTAAAACGGTTTCGTTGACTGAAATACTGACCAGCCGAAAGCGTCCGTTGACAATGTCATTAAGACGCGCGCTAATCGGGCTATTCTTGCCTTGTTCCTGAAAATAAGCCGTGTCGTTGTTGGAACGCTTGCGTCCAATCATTCCGATGTATTGAAATTGCGGAACCGGCGCCGCCTGCACATCGAGCATTACCTGATTTGAATAAAGTTTGCCGTCCGGTGTGCGCACCATAATCGAGATTGCTCCCGGACTGGCAATAAAATTCGAAGGAATTTCGGCAACGAGTTGCTGCGGACTGACAAAAGTCGTCGGCAGCGGATTTCCGTTAAATAAAATTATCGAATCCGGCGTGAATTTATCGCCGTTGACTTCCATCCGAAAAGATTTTGAACCGGCATAGACGCTCTGCGGCGTGACAAAGCCGACAAGAATGGGCGGCGTAGGCGCTGGAGTCGGAACCGGGTAAGGCGTTTCCGCTTTAATAACAATCGGCGGCGCAACGTACGGCAGCGGCGGCGGCGGCTCGTAAAAAGCAAATATATTTCTGCCCGCATCAGGCGCGTAAAATGCTCCGGGACTATAATTTATCGGAGTCGTTGTATACAAAAAATTTATCTCTTCATTGTTTAAAAGAGCGGCAGCATCCGAATTATTTCTCGTTGAAGCGGTCGGTGTCGGCGAAGCTGTAGCAGTCACGGTAACGTTAGTTTTGCGGCTCGGATAAAGCGCAGTAACGTTATAACCAATCACCAGCACAACCATCGCGCCGAGTACTATCAGCGCAATTATTTTATTTTTTTCCGCCGGACTTTTTCCTTCAAATAATTTCATTTCTCGTAAATTGTTCCAAACCTACTGACTGCTTGTTTCGACCTGTATCGGTTGAACATTCGGACGACGAAAATACGCCGCCATTTCCAATCGCAAACTTACCGTTTCACCGCGCGTTTTACCCCTGACCGGTTTGTTTTTTGTCGTGGTAGTAGTTTGATTCTGCGGAGCGGCAGCCGGCGACACAAAATTCGGATTCTGCTGAAAATTCGGATTCTGCTCGAAACTCGGATTTTGCTGAAAATTTGGGTTCGGTCGAATATTCGGATTTTGCGGAATTCCGACCGGATTCATCGGATTCACTTCCACATTATTGACTGTTGCTCTGGTCGGTAAACTTGGGTCTTGCTGATCTTTTTCTTCGTTTTCCGCCGGTGCGAGCTCAACCGCGCTGATGACCACAAATTGTTCGCTCGTTTCGACTTCTCTGACGAATCGGCGCAAATTTTGATACGAGCCTTCAAGCGTCATCGTCACATAGACACCCGGAAAAAGACTCTGAAACTTGGCTCTGCCGTTTTCCTCTTCTGTTTGTTGACTACGGCGGTTATCGGAAATTTCAAGTGATGCGTAATCCGGTCCGCTCGTGTTGACCAAACCGTAGGCGCTAATCAATCCGTTTAATCTTTGATAAAGCGATGTTTTACCAATTGTCGCGACCGGCAAAAATCGTGTTTCGAAATCATTGACGCTGGTCAAAAGTTTGGCAACCTGAGTTTCCGTATCGGTAATGTCGCCGTATTTGTCACGCGCCGAAAGCAGTTGCGTTTCTAATTTATCACGTTCCGCTTTGGTTTTTTCGAGCTCTTTCTGCGCGGGAAGAACAACTAAAACGACTAAAATTACAACTGCCAAAATTGTCAGAAGTCCCAGAGCGACGGCAGTAATTTCAGATTGTCCCCACATTCCCGCATTTACTTTGCGCGGGCGACTTTTCGGCGCAATATCAATCCTCTCGGGTTTGTCAATAATTATTGTCTGGTCTTCGGTCAGCAAAACCGTGCGGTTTTCTTCCTCGATGACCACGGCGGAGTCCACCACCGAACCGTAATCATTGACGATAATTTTCGATTCTGTATTTAATTCTGGCGGATTGTCCGGCTTTAAATCTTCGTTCATAACTATTCGTTCGCTCCTTGAGTTGAAGCGACATCAGATACCGGCGCAGCGGCAGAATATCCCGAACGCGGCGTATAAACGAGGCGCAAGGTATATTCCGTAAAAGTCGAATGCTCTGTTTTCTGTAAATCCTGCCCGCGCAGTTCGGCTTGAAAATTGCCGGAGTTGTTCATTCTTTCAATCATCGACATAACGCTCTGATAATCACGGCTGAGCGCGGCAAATTCGAGCTCGGCTTTTGTTTGGTCGCCCTCTTTATACACGTTTTGAACGGTAACGCGCGAAGCGCTGACGCCGCCCGGCAGCACCGCTTCTAAATCGGCAAATAGCCGCGACCATCCGAAAGTTTTGTTGGCAACGAGTTTATGAGTGGCAATCAAGAGCGCGCTTTGCTCGGGCGTTAATTGTTGCTGAACTAACTCGCCTTTACCTTTCAAGGCTTTGAGTTCAGTTTCCATCGCCGCAATTTCGCTTTTCGCATTTTCATTTTGAGCGGTAATTTGGCGCAGTTTAGCAAAGCTTAAAGTCCCGCCCGACGCGGCTAAAGCAAGCACAAGGAGCGCAATCAAATACGGCAAAGTCCGATTGCGAAAAGGTTTTGTAGCAAGATTGAGTTTAGTAATCACTTTTTTTAAGTTCCAAGTTCAAGGTTCAAAGTTCCAAATTTAAAGTTCGAGGGTTTTCTTTTTGACTTTGAACCTTGAACTTGGAACTATTTCGAAAAGTCTAGCACGAAAAATTTAGATTGTCCTTGTGCTTGATTTGTTGTCCGCCGCTTTTAATTATTGAAAACGCGCCGCGCAAAAGGAAGACGCTTTTCTGCTCGCGGGTGTTTATCGTGTGTGTTCACGTATGAGCGAAAACAAAAGTTGCAAAATTTGTTCGTAAAATTTACGGTCGGCGCGAAGCGAAGGGTTTATTCGTCTCTTCGGCAGCCGAATCTCTAAATGCGCAAACTCTGTTTCTGCCTTCGCGTTTGGCGCGGTAAAGCGCGGAATCAGCCATTTCAATCAGTTCAATCGGGTCTTTTGAATCATTCGGAAAAGAGACGACTCCGATGCTGATGGTTACCGGATGCTTTTCCGTCGCGATGTTCTGTAATCGGCTGATGTTGCTGAATTGATAGTTTTCGATTTCCGCGCGAATTCTTTCCGCTGCGACAAGTCCCTGAGCAAGCTCCGCTTCGAGCAGAAAAGCGGCAAACTCTTCGCCGCCGAAACGGGCGGCAACGTCGCCGCTCCGCAAACACCGCGTTATGCACATCCCGATTTCTTCTAAAATTTTACTGCCGATCAAGTGTCCGAAAGTGTCGTTAACGATTTTGAAAAAATCAACGTCCATCATTAAAACGCAAAACGGGCGATTATCCTGTTTTGCCAGTGCGGATTCGCGGCGCAGCTCAGAGAAGAAAGAACGACTGGAGAGAAGCCCGGTCAAATCGTCGTGCGACACAAGACGCCGGATTCGGCGCTGATATTCCCGGTCAATTTCGTCAAGCAGTTCAAAACGCAAAATATGGTCACCGACAATTATTTTGTCGCCGTTGTGCAGGATTTCCTGTGTAATTTTTTGATTGTTTAAGATTGTTCCTTTGCCGGAATCTAAATTTGTTAAAACATAAACGGTCGTGTTTTTTTCGCCGTCAAAAATCGTATTAATGCGCGCGTGTCGCCGCGCAACTCCCGTATCGTTGATACGGACATCAGCTTCCATGGCGCGTCCCAAAATAACTTCTTCGCGTTCAAGCGGAATCGGCACGGCAAGCAGCTCTCCGGTGAGAAATATCAACGCCGGACGCGCATCACGCTGTAAACGCTTTTGTACTTTCATAAGAAGGAAACCGCTTTTTCGAAAATCCTAGATTGATAGAGTAAAACATTTTCGGCAAAATTTGCTAGAGTTTTAACGTTCACTTGAATTTCAGGAACGGCACAAACTTATGGTAAAAAGATTTTTTGCGCGGGTTACAGCATTTCGCTAGTTTCGGTCAAAGATTTATTACCTGAAAAAGATGAATATTCTCATAGTCAGACTCAGCAGCATCGGCGATATTGTCCACACTCTGCCTGCGCTTGCTGCAATTCGAAAGGCTTTGCCTGAAGCGGAAATTTCCTGGGTGGTCGAAAAATCTTCCGCCGAAATCCTGCGAAATAACCAATTGGTAAAAAACTTAATCGAAATTGACACGCGCTCACTGAGAAGCGGAAAACTGATCGAAAATATATTGATTGACGCGAGCCGTCAACTGCACCAACTGCGCAAGTTTGAATTTGACATTGCGCTTGATTTTCAAGGGCTTTTAAAGTCCGCCACAATCGCCAAATTTACCAAAGCGGAAAGGCGTTTCGGATTTGCAAGGCAAAACTTACGCGAACCTGCCAGCCGGTTTCTTTTGACCGATACGATCGAGGTTGAACAAAAATCGCACGTCATCCGAAAAAATTTAACTTTAGCGCAGAAGGCTTTAAATATTCCTGTTCCCGCAAGCGATTTTGAATTTCCGATTTTTACCGGAAACATACACAAAACAGAAGCCGAAGAAATCATCAAACAAACGAGCAGCAATTTTGCAATATTAAATCCGGCAGGCGGCTGGGTGACAAAACTTTGGCACGCCGAGAAGTTCGGTGCGCTGGCTGATAAAATATGGGAAGAAAACAATTTAATTAGCGTCGTGACAACCGCGCCGAATGAAATAGATTTAGCCCGAAGAGTTTTGCAAAACAGCGCGTCCGGCAAAGTTCTACTTGCTCAGCCAACCTTAAAAGGTTTTTACGAATTGGCAAAACGAGCGAAAATTTACGTCGGCGGCGACACTGCGCCGACACATATTGCAACTGCCGCCAAAACGCCGGTGGTCGGTATTTTCGGACCGACTGAATGGTGGCGTAACGGAAGCCCGAATGTTGATGACCTCTGCATCGAAAGATGGGATATCGGTTGCCGTATAGACTGTAACCGCCGTACTTGCAGCAATTGGATTTGTATGGACACATCAGTTGAAACTGTTCTCAAGGCAGTGCAAAAGCGTCTGGAAAAAGCCGAGACCTATAGCAAAACCCACAACTTAAAACTAGAAAGCGGTTTGAGAAGTTAAATAAATTTATACGGGTATTATTTAAAAATTCGGCAAAAATCTATTCAATGCATTTTCTGCTTTTTTGCTATTTTTTTCATTTGGAAATAGTGTAAAATCTTGTCGGATGAATTGGAAAGATAAAAGAGTTCTGCAACGTGTACGTGTGCCGCTCGGCTTTTTGTTCGGCATCGTTTTTCTTATTTTTGCGCGTCCTGAATTAATAAGTTTATCAATCGGCGGCGCGATTGCGGTTATCGGTATTTTGATCAGGGCATGGGCTTCAGGTCATATTCGCAAAAATCAAAATCTGGCGGTGTCAGGTCCGTATTCCTTCACCCGTAACCCGCTTTACCTGGGAAGTTTTATACTGGGTTTGGGCTTTACAATTGCTTCCGGCGTGTGGTGGCTCGCATTTATATTTATGGCTTTATTTTTGGGCATTTATCTGCCTGTAATGCGCGTCGAGGCAAAGGATTTGAAAGAGCTTTTCGGGGAAGAATACGCCGAGTATGCAAGGCAAGTTCCGCTGTTTTTCCCGTACCTCACGGCTTATAAAACGTCAGTTGAAAAGTTTGATATGAAACTGTATATGCGTTACCGTGAATATCGCGCTGCTTTTGGCTTAATCTTTGCGTGGTCGGTTTTATTGGTCAAGGCGATTTTTTTGAAATAAAATTATGACGATGAA
>JALZOH010000393.1 GCA_030857305.1 Acidobacteriota bacterium | reverse complement strand
TTTATACAAATAATCCACCCGATCTCGTATTATCAGAATTTTTTGTTTGTGGAGAAACTATGAATAATCAGCTAAAATCTCCTTTTCTCGAATCTGTGCGCGAGCTGATTCAGCTCAAACATCTCAGTACGCGTACTGAAGAGGCTTATCTCGGTTGGATTCGCCGTTTTATTATTTTTCACGATAAACGCCATCCGAAGGAAATGGGCGCAGCGGAAGTAAAAGAATTTCTCACGCATCTGGCGGTCGAAGGGCGGGTTGCTGCTTCGACTCAGAACCAAGCTTTTGCCGCACTGCTTTTTCTTTATCGCGAAGTTCTCGGCACATCGCTCGGCACAATCGAAGACGTCGTGCGGGCGAAACGTCCGCAGCGGCTGCCGGAAGTTTTGAGTCGCGAAGAGGTACAGAAAATTTTGACTTTTTTGCGCGGCGAAGAATGGCTTGTGACATCTCTGCTTTACGGAGCCGGTTTGCGTCTGACCGAAGCCCTGCGCCTGCGTGTCAAGGATGTTGATTTTGATTACCGGCAAATCAACGTTCGCTCGGGCAAAGGCGACAAAGACCGCGTCAGCGTTTTGCCCGCAAGTTTGATTGCTCCGCTCCGCCAGCATCTCGAACAAACCAAACTCATTCACGAGCAGGATTTGCGGCTCGGTTTCGGCGAAGTTTACCTGCCATTTGCTTTGGAACGCAAATGGAAAAATGCGGCGCGGGAATGGGCTTGGCAATATATTTTTCCCGCGCCGAAACGCTCGATTGATCCGCGTGCCGATAAAGAACGCCGCCATCATTTGAGCGAAAATACAATTCAGCGCCACTTTAAAAACGCGCTCGCACAATCGGCGATTGCCAAGAAAGCCAGCCCGCACACTCTGCGCCACAGTTTCGCCACGCATCTTTTGGAATCAGGCTACGATATTCGCACTGTTCAGAATCTTCTTGGACACGCCGACGTACGTACCACGATGATTTACACACACGTCTTAAATCGCGGCGGGCTTGGCGTTCGCAGTCCGCTCGATATTTAATCCGAAACTTCTCAGACAAAAAAGCAGCTTTAGCCGATAAAATAATTGACGCGGCTTTCGACTTTTTGTTTGATTGGTCGTAAATTTTCTTCCGGGTCGGCTTCAAAGCGCAAGACAAGAATCACCTGCATGTTAAAAGCGCGAACAAAGCCCGACTTATTCTGCCTAAGGCAAATTCTCCAAATCGGCTAAATCCTTTAGTCTGCCGCTGGCTTTTTTGTTGATTTTCAAATGCTTCAAACCGAGAATATTTACTTTAATACCATCAAATTCGGCAACCGTTCTTTCAGCAAAACATTCAGCGAAATTTACGCCTGAAATTTCCGTCAAAACTTCAATGCGTAAAGGGGCAAAGCCCATTCGGATAACTTGTTTGTCTTTTAAGAAGAGTTCAGGGCTAAGTTCGGGCGGATTAAAGCCGAATTCGCGGATTACTTCGACAATTTTTTCGGCGTTTTCTCTGTTAAGTTCAATCCAGAAATCAATATCATTCGTCGCCCGCGGATAACCGTGAAAGCCAACCGCATAACCGCCGACGAGCAAGTACCTAACAGCCCTTTTGTTGAGCAGCTTCAAAAAATCTTTGAAGTCTTCCGGTAGCTCGATGTCCATAATTTATGCGCCGCAGAATCTCCATCTGTCGAAGCCGTGCTTCGGGAGTTTGTCGGAGCCAGTATTCCTTTTCGTCGGATTCCTCCAGTGAACCGACCGAAAAGGCTGTTTTATCAATTTTTAGTTCTTCTAAAAGTCTGTCTTTCATACGTTTAACTTATCATTTCTGTTACCCGCGCTTCAACCTTTTCTTGAATTGCTCGTAAATTTTCTTCCGTGTCGGCTTCAAATCGCAAGACGAGAATCGCTTGTGTGTTGGAAGCGCGAACCAAACCCCAGCCGTTTTCAAATAAAATGCGCGCTCCGTCAATCGTGATGACTTTGTTGGTTTGAGAGAATTCTTCGGCGATTTTTTCGACAATCGCGAATTTTCTTTCGTCCGCGCAGTCAACGCGAAGCTCTGGTGTGGAAAAAGTTTCGGGCAAATCAGCGAGCAGTTCGGACAAAGTTTTGTCGGTGTTTGAAAGAATTTCTAAAACTCGCGCTCCGGCATAAGTCGCGTCGTCAAAGCCGTAAAACCGGTCGGCAAAAAAAATGTGTCCGCTCATTTCGCCGGCAAGCGCGGCGCCGGTTTCCTTCATTTTCGCTTTGATCAAAGAATGTCCGGCTTTCCACATCAGCGGTGTTCCGCCGCGCGATTCGATGTCGTCAAAAAGATTTTGCGAGCATTTTACTTCGGCAATAATTGTCGAATTCGGTTTGTCGCGCAGAACGGCACGCGAAAGTAAAACCATCAATTCATCGCCCCAGATGATGCGCCCCGTTTCGTCAACGACACCGATGCGGTCGCCGTCGCCGTCAAAGGCGATTGCTAAATCCGCGCCTGTTTCCTTAACCGCTTTGATCGCGTCCTGCAAATTTTCAACGACCGTCGGGTCCGGGTGATGATTTGGAAAATTACTGTCCGGTTCGGTGAAAAGTTCAACGACTTCATAACCTAAAGCGCGGTAAAGCGGAACCGCCGTGACCCCGCCCATTCCGTTTCCGGCATCAACAACGACTTTTAATTTTTTCCTCCCCGTCGTTACGCGCTGCAAAAGTTGGCGTTGGTACTCCTCTAAAACATCGACGGTTTGGATTTTCGGTAAAACATCTTCAGCAGCAAATGATTTGCTGCTGATAAATGATCTGCCGGAAGCGAATTCTCCCGACAGAGCAATGTTTTTTATCGCTTGAATCTGTTCTCCGTAAAGTGTCGCGCGCCCGAGACAAATCTTAAAACCGTTATGGTTTGCCGGATTGTGCGAACCGGTAATCATCACTCCGCCGTCCACATCTCGGGTAAAAACCGTAAAATATAAAACCGGAGTCGGAACGCGTCCGATGTCTAAAACATCACAGCCCGAATTGTTCAATGCCTCGATAAGCAAATCACGGAAAAGCGGCGAGCTTTCACGCGCATCGAACCCGACGGCAATGCGCTTTGCATTGTTTCGAGAAAAAAATGTGCCGATCGCGCGCGCTAAAATCGAAACCGTCTGGGTGGTCAAGTCTTGTCCGACAATTCCGCGAA
>JALZOH010000392.1 GCA_030857305.1 Acidobacteriota bacterium | reverse complement strand
TGCGGCTTGGAATGACCGCGGCGGAAGCACAGAATGCAGTCGGAAAAAAGTTAAAGGTCAAAGTGAAAAAAAAGGGCGAGCGCACGTTTTTTCAAAATTTTATCAAGAAACCGCCGCCCCACACTCTAAGCGGTGTGCGGGCTTTATATCTCCGCTTTTTTAACGGTACGCTGTACCAGATTGAAATTTTCTACGAGGAAAAAACCGATTGGAAAACTGTTGCTGCTGCTTCTGAATTTTTGTCGGCAAAGCTGAATTTACCGCAATCATTTCAGGAAAACACGATAAAGCGTATCGAATCAAAATGCATCGGATTTTCTCTGGTGGCGGATAATGTTCTGAACCCGCGAATCGAGTTGACGGATGAGTTGATTCGCGCACAGGTTTTGGAACTCCGGCAGCGCGAAGAGGAAAAGAAGAAAAAGAAAAAAAATGATTCGTGATTTAAAACATGAAACAACATCATTGCGGAAACCGCCAATCCAAATCACAAGCGAGATTTACGACGATGGTTTCCTGCGCGTCGAACACAATAATTTCTACGTTGAATGCGGAGGGATGTATCCGAAGTTTTCGCAGGGCGAATTTCTTATAATTTCACTTCTGACGCGAAAGGCACACCAATATGTAAATGCAGAAACGATCTGGAAATACATATGGCATGAGAGCCGCCCGTTTAACCCGGAAAGCCTTAGAGTTATCATCTCTAACCTGAGACGTAAACTAAAACCTTTTCGAATCAAAATCGAAACGATGGTTAATACCGGTTACAGACTTATTTCATCTTCAAAACTTTAGATTGTTACGAATTGAGGGGTGTCAAAAACCTTCATAAAATCTTTATTTCAGGCGCAAACAAGTGTCGAATTCCAAGTTTCAGAAAACACTACTTTTTTGACAATTGTTAAACTGTCAACACAATCTTTAGTTCAAATTAGCTTTTTTACAAATCGACTCTTTCAGAAAGTTCTGCCCAACGCTCAATATCGCGGTCTAATTTATCGCTTAACTTTTGCTGTTCGCTAAATAATTCGTGGACGAGCGCGGCGTCGCTGGCGGATAAACTCAACTGCTTTTCAATTTCAATCTGCCTTTTTTCAGCCGCCGCAATCTCGGTTTCGAGCGTTTCGAGTTCGCGCTTTTCTTTGAACGAAAGTTTTTCAAAAACTTTTGATTCTGTTTCTTTAAGGTTTGATTTTGTGTTATTTTCAGACGCTTTTTCCGCTTTTTTGCCGCTCGCGTTTCCAGCTTCTTCGCGGTTGTGCGTTTCTAAATAAGCCGTATAATCGCCGGCGTATTCGCGCAAAACTCCGCCGCCCGTAAATTTAAAAACGTGTTCAATCGTGCGGTCAAGAAAATAACGGTCGTGACTGACAACAATAAGAGCGCCGGGAAAGTCGTCGAGGTATTCCTCAAGCGCCATCAGCGTCGGAATGTCGAGGTCGTTGGTCGGTTCATCGAGCAGAAGGACGTTCGGGGAACTCATCAAAATTTTCAAAAGATAAAGCCGCCGCCGCTCGCCGCCGGAAAGATTAGCGACGAGCGCATACTGCACCGCCGGCGGAAACAAAAATTTATCAAGCATCTGGCTTGCCGTAATTTGCCCGCCGCCCGTTGTGCTGACGTATTCCGCCGTTTCGCGGACATAATCAATTACGCGCTGTTCGTCGTCGAGGGCGCAGCTTTCCTGGTCGTAATAACCGATTACGACGGTTTGCCCGACGTCAATCGCGCCCGTGTCCGGCGCAACTTCTCCGGTGATCATTTCAAGCAAAGTCGTTTTGCCCGCGCCGTTTGCGCCGATGATTCCGATACGGGCGTCGCGTTTGAGAATATACGAGAAATCGTCAATCAACTTTTGTTCGCCGTAGGATTTTGAAACATTGCGCAGCTCAACGATTTTTGAACCGAGCCGCTGTGAGCCGATGGCAATATCAATTTCAGATTTAGCGCGTTCTTTCGGCTGCGCCATCAGCTCGTGAGCCGCATTAATGCGCGATTTTGATTTGCGGGTGCGCGCTTTTGCGCCGCGCCGGAGCCACGCCAATTCTTTTTTAATCAATTGCTCGCGTTTATGACCTTCAACGACGCGAAGCGTTTCCTGCGCTTCTTTTTTCTCAAGATAATAAGCGTAATTTCCACTGAAGACCTGCACCGTGCTGCGGTCAATTTCAAAAATGCGATTGGTTACGCGGTCAAGAAAATAGCGGTCGTGCGTCACGAGCAGCAGCGCGCCGGTGTAACGCCGGAGGTAATCTTCGAGCCATTCAATCGTGTCTGCGTCGAGATGATTGGTCGGTTCGTCCAAAATCAAAATGTCCGGTTTGACGATCAATTCGTGTGCGAGCGCGACGCGTTTGCGCTGACCGCCGGAGAGAGCGTTCATTTTCGCGGACGTATCAAAAATGCCGAGTCGGGTCAGAATCATCCGCGCGTTGGTCTCGATTTCCCAACCGCCGTTCGTTTCCAGTTCGTGCTGCAGTGCGGAGATTTTGTCGAAAAGTTTTTGATCCGTTCCACCCTGAACCGCCAAATCGTGACACGCCGTTTCATAATCGCGCAGCAATTTCATCACACCTCCGCTCGCCGCAAAAATCGTTTCCAGAACGCTTCTGTTTTCGTCGAACTGCGGATTTTGCGACAAAAAAGCCAAAGTTTTGCCGCCCGCGCGGGTAACCCGTCCGGTGTCTGTTTGTTCAACTCCGGCGATCACTCGAAGCAGCGTCGTCTTGCCCGAACCGTTCGCGCCGATAATCCCGATTTTATCCAACTCTTCAAGTCCGATGGTAACGTTTTGAAACAGAGGTTTGAAGCCGTAATCTTTGCTGACATTTTCCAGTGAAAGAACATTCATAAGTTAAAAGGAAAAACGGGAAACGGATAATGGAAAAATTTGAAAACTGATGCTATCCATTTTCCCTTATCCGTTATTTAGTTCTCCGATATTTATTTCTCTTCGCCCAAAATCTCCTGCACGCGCCCGACTTGCCCGTCCGTCAGACGAACCTTTATGCCGTGCGGATGAAAATTTGAATTGGTCAGCAAATCTTTGACGATTCCGACAGTTTGCTTGCCCGTTCGCTGGTCTTGCTTCAAAACGATGGCGACGCGCAAACCGGCGCGGATGTTTTTTCTTTCACGATGCGGCATTATTTT
>JALZOH010000391.1 GCA_030857305.1 Acidobacteriota bacterium | reverse complement strand
TATTATTTTTTTCAACTGTAAAGATTTGTTTGGCACATCTTATAGACGCATCCCACCCAGTGTTCGTTGCCACGCGAGAGTTTGTTTGAGGACTCCGAGCCGTTTTTGATCTTCTTCGGAACAATCGAGCGAAAGTTTTTCGATAATCGCTTCAAGCAGCGGAACGGCGAAAAGTCCAGCGTGTGCAACGACTTGAGAATAGTAATGAAGCATTAAACAATTATTTTTAGCGTCCGTGTGAAACAGTTTTAATTCTTCGGCTTCAATTTTATAAACATCTTGTCCGGCAGGCACCACGCGGCGTGGAACTCCGTGCGTAATTTCGCATCTCTTATTTTTTACGCCAAGCAGCAGAATACCGATTAAAAAACCTTGTTCGTTAAGATAATCCGGACTAAAGCTTCCGAGTTCAGGTTTTGGCGAAAGGCGCGGACCGTAATTAGCGTAATCCGGATTTACAAGGATTGAATTGTATATGACGCCGACCATTTCCTCGTTTTCATTGAGCGGCAAGGAAACGAATTGAGCAAAACCAAAATCATCAAAACCCGGCGGTTCAGAGACATCTAACGAATCGATTATGCGCGCGACATAATCAACATGCGAGTTTGAACTGACAATTTTGGCAATTTTCATAACAAATTTTAACAGGATGTGCTGAATAAACAAGATAAATCAGCAAGTACTAGGATTCGGCATGGTTTTGTGGATCTTGTCTATTTTGTTTTAAGTTTCTTTAGTAGTTCAGTTCTGCTTTCCGAGTTCAGGGATAATGTAGAGAAGCCACCAGAGAAAAATTTGAACGCCAAGAACAACTATACTTAAAACCACGCTCACTACAGCTAATTTTCTCCCGCCCGGATTCGGTTTATTGTAAGAAACAATAACGCCAAAAGCGCCAACCAGAAAAGCTAGAGGCACAAACAGAATTCCCAAATACGGCACAAACGAATAGACAAGACAAGCCCAAGCCGTCTGCGAAACCGAATTCTTGTTGCGTTCAAAGAGGTTTGTTACTTCCGAAGCCGTTGAGCTTTCAGATAAAAAGGGTTTTCCTTGCGAACGGTAAGATGCCCGGAGATTATCGAGCGGTTGATAATCTTCCCGAAGCAATTTTCCGCAAGTGAGACAAAATTTGGCATTTTCGCGCCGCGCAACCGTGCCGCAAGCCGCGCAAACTTTTTCGGCAGAAATTGAAAATTGCGAATTGGAAAATTTTTCGACCGCCGGGTTGCGCTCTTCATTTTCCGTTTTCCACTTTTCGTTTTCCACTTTTATTATCTCCTTCTGCCTTTGCTCGCAACTTTGCGCGAAACCGTAAATCCAAGTTTTTCACGACTGGCAAACTCTTGTAAAGCCTTGAGAAAAATTTCCCGATCCCGCGCCGATATTACTGCCGTCGCGTCTGCCGTTTCAAGCGCGTATGGATACCCCAAGCCGATAACGCATTCAGCGCGAATCGTGTCTAAAACTTCCGGTAAAAGATTTTCTTCGTAAATCCAACTCGGAATATCGAGTCGCGCGGGGGCGGAATCGGAAGTCGTTTGCAGATAAACGAACCCGACGAGCGATTTTTCGGTTTGCGGGTCAATAAACCGATTTAAGCCTTTGCGGTTTGAATAGCAGAAGCAAGTTCTGTCCCCCCAAAAATTTAAGGTTTGCACGAGTTTCGGTGTTGGGCTGTGCAGAATCGTCGCGTCGTAAAGCGTCTGTTTTTCCGATGTCTTTTTATTGTCAAAAGCATCGAGCATATTGAGCAAATCACGGGCGTAACTGCGGTCGACGTAACCGACGAGCGGAACTTTTGTTTCGCGCGAAAGGAGTACAAGATTGACCATCGCCTGCAAAAAACTTTGTTGCAAAGTGGTTTGCGGCAAAGAAAACGAAACAAGTAAAGTTCCGTCAAAAAACGCGAGCGGCATTCGTTCGCCGCGCTCGCGCCAGCCTTTTTTCTGCGCCAAAAACTTCCCGACTCGTTCGACTTCGGCGTGAAAACGCATTTCGCCGACGCGAGTTTCCGGGTTCATCGGCTCTTGCTGATTTTCAAGCAAATCCTTCGGCGATAAAATTATAAACTGCGCATTTTTTCCGTAAGGCTCAGTGTCGGAATGCGGATTTTCAAACCAACCGACCTGAATCGCCGCCACCGGCAAACTTATATCGCGTCCGGGCAAAATCTGGCTCGCGTCCGCCGCAAACGTCGTGCGGTTTTTCAGGATTTGCATCGCCCACGCTCGGGCTTCTTCATGGTTTGCCCAACTTTCACTAAACGAAACGGAAAATGTTCGATATTTGTCCAGTTCTGCCGAAGGTATTGCGCCGGAATTTTCCTGCTTTGACAGTTTTTCCTCGATCTCCGCACTCGATGTTTGCTGAAAACCGTGTAAAATCTGCAAATAATCAACTAAATCCTCGGCTTGCATTCCTGCAAAACTCTGGAAATCGTCACGCTGTTTATATAGTTCACTGGTGAGCAATTCTCGATAAAGCATTCTTAAATTATTGATACGTTAAGCATCCCGACAGAAATAGGTTAGACTATTTGTTGAGATGGGTAAAACAAAAGCAATCGAATTAGGTTAGGAAAATACTCGCCGCACTTGAGTCTGGCAAAAACCTTTTGGAGCAAAGCCAAATAGAAAGGTTTAGACCGATTGACAGCGAAATTTAACTCCAAACAAAGGAAGTTAGTTAATATGCACAACACAAAGAACGATTTAGCAAAGGGAAAACGGGAAAAGGTTGTCGAGAATTTAAATGCGCGGCTGGCGGACGTAATCGACTTAAAAACACAAGCCAAACAAGCGCACTGGAATGTCAAGGGACATCATTTTATCGGGCTGCACGAACTTTTCGACCAGGTGGCGACGGCGGCTGAGGCTTACACCGATTTGATTGCCGAACGCATTACCGCACTCGGCGGCACAGCGATGGGAACGGCTCGCGTCGTCGCCCAGAAATCAACTTTGTCCGAATATCCGCTGGAGATTTTTGAAGGTACGGCGCACGTCGACGCGCTTTCAACCGCCATGTCCGATTTCGGCAAAAAAGTTCGCCAAGGAATCGACGAAACAGACGAACTCGGCGACGCGGACACGGCAGATTTATACACGCAAATATCGCGCGAACTGGACAAACTTTTATGGTTCGTCGAAG
>JALZOH010000390.1 GCA_030857305.1 Acidobacteriota bacterium | reverse complement strand
GGAAACGCTTCGACAGATTGCAATAAAGTTCCCAAACGCAAAATTTCTCGCCGGTCTCGGAATGGAAGAACTTTTTAACAATTGGAAAACTCCCTCTAATGAAATTCAGACGGCAGGCTGGTATCAGCAGTTTTCTTTGGAACACGAAAATGTAAAAATCTTTTTTCTGCCTATCAGGCATTGGAGCCGGCGCGGGCTTCTCGATACAAACAAAAGATTGTGGGGCGGATACGTTATCCAGAGCGCGCACTCAACCGTTTATTTCGGCGGCGACAGCGGTTACGGCTCACACTACAAAGAACTTGCGGAACTTTTTCCGAAAATTGATTATTTTATCGTCGGCATCGGAGCGTATGAACCGCGTTGGTTTATGAAGCCAAATCACAATTCACCGGAAGAGGCTCTGCAGAGTTTTGTTGACTCAAAAGCGAAATTTCTCGTTCCGATGCACTTCGGACGCTTTGATTTATCTGATGAACCAGCAAGCGAGCCTTTGCGTCTGCTAAACGAAAAAGCGTCTGGAATGAGTTTGTCAGACAAAATAAAAACCTTAAATATTTACGAAAGCGTTACTTTTGAATAATTAAGAATTTCGCACAACCAAACCTAAGCAGACTCGAACGTGAAAAAATGGCAAAAGAAGAGACAAAAGCAGTAACGATGATCGAAGCGATTCGGCAAGGCATCTGGGAAGAGATGGAGCGTGATGAAACGGTTTTCGTTATTGGCGAAGATGTCGGCGCGTATGGCGGCGCTTTTAAGTTAACCGAAGGTTTTATAGATAAATTCGGCGCCGAAAGAATGATTGACACACCGATTTCAGAAGCGGCGATTGTCGGCGCGGCGTGCGGCGCGGCTTTAATGGGAATGAAACCAGTTGCCGAATTTCAGTTTATCGATTTTATCTCATGCGGTTTTGATATGCTGACCAATTACGCGGCAAAATCGAGGTATCGCGGGTGCGGTTCGATCGGGGCGGTTTTTCGCGGACCGTGCGGGTCGGGCGTGCGCGGCGGACCGTTTCATTCACTCAACGCCGAAGCATTTTTTCTCAATACGGCGGGTTTGAAAATAGTCGAGCCTTCGACGGCGTTTGACGCGAAAGGTTTAATCAAAGCGGCAATCCGCGACCCTGACCCGGTTTTGTTTTTTGAACACAAAAAGTTGTATCGTCTGCCGCGGCTGCGCGAAGAATTGCCCGAAGACGATTATGTTGTCGAAATTGGTAAAGCACGAACGGCGCGTGAAGGCAAAGATTTATCAATTATCACTTTCGGCGCGCAGGTTTTGAACGCGCTCGACGCCAGCGAAATTTTAGAAAAAGAAGATGGTTTGCAAAGTGAAGTTATTGATTTGCGCTCACTCGCGCCGCTCGACAAAGATGCGATTTTAGAAAGCGTCAAAAAAACAAATCGCGCGCTGGTTCTGTACGAAGCAAGTTTGACGGGAGGCATCGGCGGCGAAATTTCCGCCATCATCGCCGAAGAAGCGTTTGAGTGGCTCGACGCGCCCATCATTCGTGTGGCTTCGATTGATTCGCCCGTGCCCTTTGCACCGCCGATGGAAGATTATTTTTTGCCGCAAGTTTCAGAGACAACCGAAGCGGCGCGAAGATTGGCAGCTTATTAATTTAGCAAAATTAATAAAAAAAAGTTTTAATCGTAAAAAAGAAGTGACGCAAAGAGCGTGAAGGTTAGCGCAAGGTGAGCAAATTAATTTTTGAGCTGGCTTCTAGTAATAATTTTTACACAGAGTGTGATGCGTTCTACTGCAGAATAATCATATACCGCTTTCTGCTAAAAAATGCTACTCTCTATTTGATTAATAACGGGAGGATTTTTTTATAATGTCATTAATGATTTGTCCTGAATGCGCGCATGAAGTTTCATCAGCGGCGACGGCTTGCCCGAACTGCGCGCATCCATTTGTTACACCGGTTGTTACTCCGGTAATTCAAAGAAAAGTGATAGTTGAGGAAGTTATGCCGGAAAGAGAGGGTTTTCCAAAGTGGGCTTTTATACCGCTTGGTCTCTTAGGTCTTGTACTTTTGTTTGTTTTGTTCGCTTTTATGCGAAATAATGACGATGAAGCGCAAAAAAATGTTAACGTCAAAATCGGCACAACGCAAACGGCTTCCAATACAAGAGAAACAACTCTGCGTGCCGATAGTGCGCCGAATGAAATAGTTGTTCCGCCTTCGTCGCAACCAGGACAAGTATACGTTCCGCAAAGTTCGACCTCGGCGCCGTCGTCGCAATCAACGACTATCCAGAGCGTTCCGCCTGAAACAATCGTTTCCGACAAAGGAACAGTCAAAATCGAAGCAAAAGTTGCCGGTACAACGGGCGGTGCGCGACCTGTCGGAAAAGAGAATTTTTATCTGCTCGACAAAGATTTGCAAAGCATTTTGAGCGAAGCAGACATCGATGACGAAGAGGGTCAAGGCTTGACCAACGCTTTTGGTTTATCGGTTGTTTATCCTTCCAAATACGGTGAGACAAATAAAAAAGCAATGAACGCCATTAATAAGCACATTGTTTACAAAACAATCACCGATGGCAGCGGCAAAGCGCAGATAAAGGATGTCAAACCTGATTCGTATTATCTTTTCGGCATTACAAAATCCAGCAACGGTTTCGCCATCTGGAGTTCACCCGTCACAATTCAAGCCGGAGATAATTCACTGGTTTTACCACCGGCGCGTTTGACTGAGATTATTGAATAAAAGTTTTTATAATTTTTATTTGAAGCGCGGAATTGAATATTCTCGCGCTTTTTATTTTGAGATTGACGCTTAGGATTTTTAATTCTCTCTAGTTTTTTCAAAATACCAAATATTTATTCTAGTGCAGATATTTTGGTTATCATCTCTTTTACAATTTATGAAGACGATGGAAATTTTTATCAATGAATTCGGACGGCTTCGGAGCGGTTGGCGTTTCGCAGTCTTTCTGCTTTCGTTCACTTTGCTATCGACAATTTTTGGCGGAGCGTTACAAGCGATTCTTTCGCGTCTGACGATTGATTTTGAAAAAATGAGTTTACTTTCATTTATTTTTCCTAACTTTGTTTTAATGGTAATGGCGCTACTTGTCGGTTGGCTGTGCGGAAAATTTATCGAAAATTTACCGTTTCGCGCGCTCGGCTGCTGGGTCACGAGC
>JALZOH010000389.1 GCA_030857305.1 Acidobacteriota bacterium | reverse complement strand
GTTTTTGTAAAGGCAGCTTTACATTTCAATTGAACCGAAATTGCTCCAATTAATTTGCCGCGTTATTTTCAATTAAAAACGTTTTGTAATTTATACTAAACAAAATTTGTCAATCATTTACAACTTGAAATGCCTATTTCAACATCTTCTAACCGATTATTCCATTCAATATATTTTTTAAGTCGAATTTCCTAGCTCGTGCTTTCCGTCCGCATACATTAGTGCGGTCAATTTCTGATTTATTACCCGTGATGCGTAAGAATCAAAACTTACAGCTTTTTAGTTTTCTTGCCTGTCTCTTTTTTGTTCATTAGTACCCATTTCATGAATTGTATATGCAAACAGCGCATAACAAACCGCTGAACTAACGAGCAAACCGACTACGAAGATGAAGATTGCCATTATGCCCGCCTTCCTTGCGCACTCATTTTAAAGAAAAGACCAAAGCCGAGAATGGACGGCACCCATAAGCCGACGAAAATTCCGGCATCTCTATTTTCCGCGCCAAACACGCCGAACCAGAGAGAAATCGAAAATAAAAAAGAAACAAAGGCTGCAATTAAAATTATGTAATCCGGTTTGCTGAACATAAATAAACTCCTTAAATAATCGAAAAATGTAAATAATGGACAGAATCTCTAAATGGATTCTGAAATTCTGTCCATTCCTGCCCCTTGTTCGTTCGGTTCATCTATGCTTGCCATAGATTTTTGTTTGGCATACTGAAGCGGTTTAATCAACCGACGCAGCGCAATCATAGCAATCAGTTTTTTTTCGATTGATTGAGTGTTGCGGGTGCGCTCGCAGTATCGCCAAATATCAATAAAAATTTCTTCTGTCGCCGCTTCCGCTTCTTTGCGTGAGTGGGTGAGTTTTCTCGCTAATGCCCAAATGAAATTACCGTAAGCGTCAATGCAGTCTTTTACGGCAGTTTTATCCTTTTCCGCAATCCTTCGCAGAATCGTCGAAGTCTCCGTTTTTTGAATTGTTCGAGTCGCTAAAGCAATCATTGTTTTTACCGTCAAAATTCTTTTATCAAGCTGTTTTACTGTATAAAGATTCGCTGCCAAACATCTTGCGAATTGCCGAAATTTCTTCAGCGCTGTTGTTTTCCCGGCGTTCGGCAATCCAATTTGAAACCGTGTCCGCCATCTTGTTGTGCAAACGGCGTTCAATTTTTTCTCCGCTCATCGTTGCCACGAGCTTTGGTTCAGACAGATTTTGAGTTTTGTCGTTTGCCATTGCTTCCGCATCTTTTCGCTTGATAACTTTTATTGATGTTTTATTCACGCTTTCTCACCCCCTTGTCTTTTTTATCTCTCGCGCCGGAGCAAACCGGCTATTTGTTAACCCGGTCTGAACCCGCCAATTTCACCAGCTTGTTGTAAACTCCGAGCAGCAGAAAAGGCGAAACCCACTGACCGACGAAGCGGCTTTTTTCTGCATTACCTTTCAACTCAAAATAAAGCGATACTCCGATTGAGCCGAGCGCGCCCCAAAGAAATATGTCTGATGGCAATTTTGCGGTTTGTTCCTCAATCGTCCGGGCGACGATTCCTTCTGAATGTTCCTGTGCTTCGTTTGTAGCTGCGCGTTGTGTTGCTGTTCCTGTCATTGTTTTTTTCTCCTTGAAAAATTATTAAGCAGTAATGCTTAATGTTCCTATTTGTTTTTGGGGATGTTTCCCCGGTTTCTTAGCGAATATCGCCAATTTGTTTCCGCAAAATTACGACTAATTACAATCATCTGTTGTGTGCGGATTGTGCGATTTGAATATTATAGGAAATATTTACAACAGTCAAGTGGATTTAATGATTTTTTTCAAAATATCTAATAAATACTGTAATTAGAATAAATATCTATACAAAAAGTTTTATTTACAAAATTCGTTTGTGCGATTTGTGCGATTTGTGTATTATAAATTGTGTAGGCGGAAAATCTTTCTTTCTTTCTCGCTTCTAAACGTTCGGGAAAACTTTGTTAACGTATAAATAAAGATGGCAGACATAAAAGGCTTTACCACAATAGAAGTTGCCCGGTTGTGCCGCGTCAGCGACGCGACCGTTAAACGATGGGAAGAAGCCGGACTTTTAAAATCCGAACGGACGAGCGGCGGGCATCGGCGTTTTCGCGCCGAAGAAGTAGCGCGTTTTCAGCGCGAACAAGGACTAGGGCTAAAGCAAAGTCACGGCGACGAATCCGTTATAAAGACGACAAACCGTACCCGTGATAAAAAAGTTTATTCCGATTCGATATTTCTTCAATCGTTGATTGACGGAGGCGAAGAAGCGGCAACGAACTTTTTTATCACCGCGCATTTGGAAGGCAAGCCATTGACGGAAATAATTGACAGCCTTATTTGTCCGGCGTTGCAGGAAATCGGCGAATTGTGGCATAGAGAGGAAATCAGCGTAAGCCAGGAACATCTGGCAACTCGTACCGCCATATCTGCCATATACAAACTCAGAAGCGCGCTTCCGATTCCCGAAATGAAAAACGGGTTGGCAATGTGTTGCGCAATGGAAGGCGACCTTCACGAACTTCCGACGCTTCTGGCGCAAATAGCGATTGAAAACGAAGGCTTGGAAGTCATAAATTTTGGTGCAGCCACTCCGCTCTATTGTCTAGCTGACGAGGTTGTGCGGCATTCTCCAAATTTTGTGTGCATTTCCGCCACCGTAATAAATGATTTGGAACGGCTGACGCGCGATTACAAAGATTTCAGAGAAAAAATAGCCAAACTCGAAATTCCGGTTCTGCTCGGCGGAAGAGTTTTTGAAGACGAGCATATACGAAGGCGTTTCAAGAGCGAGTTTTACGCGCGTAGTTTTACCGATGTCGCAGAATTCGCGCGAAATCTTTATAAAAATTAAAACTATGAAAATAATAATTTGTCTTCTACTCGTCAAATCGTCGATTTTTGATTTGTTAATTTGAACACTCCGAAAATTAAATCCGGCGACTTTAAAGTGTTAACTGTCTGCCGAGCCAAGAAATCGCGACAGAAATCAAAAGCGAACAGGAAAAGTTAAGGCTTTTAATGACAGAATAAAAAATGGAAAGCAAAAGGCGCAATACATCGGCAAAGCTGGGAAATACGGATTTAACGCGGGTGCTTTTTCGCACCATCGAATAATCGCCTTGCTTTATCGAATGAAACAATCA
>JALZOH010000045.1 GCA_030857305.1 Acidobacteriota bacterium | reverse complement strand
GCGGTTAAAAAATCATCCCAGTTTTCCGCAGGCGACGCGAGGGCGACCTGTCCGGAAAAATTATCTTCAGCATAAATTTTTTTCTGATGATTAATAAATTGTTTGCCGCCGACTGCATCGTGAACGAGCGAAATTGGCGAATTATCTGAAAAGGTAAAATCATACCGCCGGTAATTACCGTTTCGCGCCGCGAACATTTTTTCCTCTGAGGCGCCCGTCGCAACTACAATTTCAGCTTGGTAAACGTCAGGTTCTTTGGTCGAAAAAGGAATTTCACTTTTTACTTCCGCATCAACAACCGGCACCGGCGCGGTTGAAGTATTTTCATTATCCGCGCTTTGCCAAAAACTACACGCATTGCAAAGCAGGGCGAAGAGAATTACAACAAAACCAATTTTAACTACATTTGACGAAAACATTTGCGAAATGAGATTTTAACACAACGGTTGAAAGTGCTGAAAAGCATCGAACATAAAAGTTGAGCGCGCGTTTATGAGTATCAAAAAAATGCAGTTTCTTTATATTCTCGGCGGAATTTTCGTTCTTCCGGCGGTTCCTTTTTTGTTTTTGCAAGGCAAATACGTCCGCCGGAAAGTCGGAAGGCTGCCCGACGCGGCTGGCGAAACTGGCGGAAACATTGGCGCGCACCCAGGTATTATCAATCTGCTTGCCATCGGAGAATCAACCGTTGCCGGAGTCGGAGCGACAAATCACAACGAAGCTCTCACCGGACAATTCGCCAAACATCTGAGCACGAAGTCGGGCAAAACCGTTAGCTATTTTGCGCTGGGCGAAAGCGGAATTACCGTCAAAGGAGCTCTCGAGAGAATTGTTCCAAAACTTCCCCGAACGGATGCGGATATTATTCTTGTGGCTCTCGGCGGAAACGATGTTTTCACTTTGAGCAGTCCGCGAAAATGGCGCCGCAATTTAGCCGAACTGCTCGCAATTTTAGGGGGAAAATATCCGAACTCAAAAATTCTTGTGGCAAACGTTCCGATGGTCAGAGATTTTATCGCCCTGCCGAATCCGCTGCGCTATGTGCTGTCAAGGCTTGCCAAGCTTCATCATTTCAACGCCATCAGTTTGATTAGAGAAATGAAAAACGTCATTTATTTTGATGACGTAAAAAGAGTTGAAAAAGATTTTTTCAGCGACGGCATTCATCCCTCGCCAAAAGGTTATGACCAATGGGCGGCGGCGATGGTTGATTTTCTCCTCCGAAATACAGATTAAACTTTCAAATTTGCTTGGCGTGCTTGGCGCCTTTGCGGGAAACAAATGGAAAACCCTGAAAATATTTGCAGCGAAACGAACGCTCTGCTCCAGTCTCGCAATGAATGGCTTTTAATCGGGCAGAGCGGAAAAACTTTTGCTTTAGAGCGTGATGAAATCGAACTTACATTTGAACGCGGGCGTCTGATTTTAGGATTTTTAGGCGAGAAAGGTTTTCAAATTTGGCGGGTGACCGATTGCCGGATAAAAGGTGGAAAAATTATTTTTGACGTAACGCGCAATTTTGCTAAAGAACGAGAAAAAATTCAGCTTATTCCGCGCATTTTGGCGAGTGCATTAAGTGATGCGGTTGAACTGGTGCGGCTCGAAAAAGCAAACCGAATCGCGCATTTAATCGTCTCCGAAAACAAAAGCTCAAAGCTGGTTCGCGTCGCGCTCAACGAGGAAAACGGACGTTTTGCGCATATTATATTTGAGACTGCAGGCGGAGAACAAACGGCGGCTTTAGCCGATGTTGCCGAACAAGCGACACCTGAACTTTTTTTGACAACGGCAATTTTATGGCTTGCAAAACTTGAGAAACGCAAAAAGAAACCGATTAGCAAGATTTGGGTTTTAACAGAAAAAAAGACGACGAAAAATCTGCAAAAGCTTCACGCTTTGCTTCGTCAGAGTTATCAGAGACAAATAAAACTTTGGGAAATTTCCCGCCAAGGCGCAAAGGCGCAAGCGATTGAAGAAAGTTCTTTGAAGAAAGCAGCGATTCTTGAAATCTCAGATTTGTGGCGCGCCAAAAAATCTAAAAATCTTTCAAAAAAATCTTTCGAAATCAGCCGAACAGTCCGGGAAATAATTTCATTCGCGCCCGAAAAGATTGATTTTCTCTTTACCAAAAACGGGAGCAGTTTGCGGTTTTTAGGATTGCCTTTTGCGCGTGTCCGAAAAATGCCGAATGAAGAAAAGGCTTGGTTCGGAATCGAAAAAGATAAACAAATTTTGGGCGAAACATCGCGCGAGGAATTTTTTGATCTTCTGAAGAATTTAGAAATTTACAGGCAATTTGATTCGCCAAATAAACGCCACGCGCTTTTTCGCTTAGCGCCGGAAGCGTGGCTTGAAGCAATTCTCCGGCGAAACATTAAACTGCTTGACGCGAACCTGATTTTATCGCCGATTTACAACCAGTTTCGAGCCTCCGCTGACAGAATTGATTTGCTTGCTTTGCGACAAGACGGACGGCTGATAATTATCGAACTGAAAGTTTCGCCCGACCGCGAAATGATTTTTCAGGCAATTGATTACTGGCGAAAAATCGAACTCGACCGGCGGCAGGGAAATTTGCAAAAAGCAAAAATTTTCGGCGATCTGGAAATTTCGGATGAACCGGCGATAATTTATTTAGTTGCGCCGACTTTAAGTTTTCACCGTGATTTTGATTTTTTAGCAAAAACCGTTGCGGCGGAAATAGAAATTTTTCGCTTTGATTTGAACGAAAATTGGCGCGAAAATTTAAAGGTCTTGCGAACTGAAAGGATTTAGAGCAGGTTTCAACCAAATATTAATGTTCTTCAATGGGGCAAAATCTTTACCTGAAGTTTTAAGTTAAACAACAATCATTGTTCCCGTTCCGGAATCAGTAAAAACTTCTGAAAGTAAAGTGTTACGGGTTGTACCGCTGATAACGTGCGCTGATTTTACACCACGCTTGAGCAAATCCGTGATGTTTTGCAGTTTGGGAATCATACCGGCAGAAGCCGCACCGCTGCCCACGAGTTCTTCGGCTTCGGCAACTGTCAGGCGTGAAATCTTTGTTTCCGGTTTGTCCGGCGCCAGAAAAATACCGGCGACATCCGACAGCAGCACGAGTTTTTCGGCTTGCAGGCGAACGGCGATTTCGGCGGCGATAGTATCAGCGTTGATATTGTAAATTTGCCCCGCGTCATCCGCGCCGAGCGAGGAGACGACGGGCAAATAATCCTTTTCCAGTAAAATCTGCAAAAGCCGGTCGTTGATTTCCAGAACATCTCCGACGTGTCCGAAATCAATTTCCTCTCGCTCGCCAGTTTTATGATTCAACATTTCTTTCGGCGGGCGACGAACTGCGTTGACGATATTGCCGTCAACGCCCGAAAGTCCGACAGCTTCGACACCGCGTCGCCGTAGTGCCGCTAAAATTTCCGTGTTGATTTTTCCGGCGAAAATCATTTTGGCGAGTTCAAGCGTTTCGTCGTTGGTCACCCGCCGTCCGTTGATTACCGTCTGCACGACGCCGAGCCGCGCGGCAAGTTCGCTCAACTGTTTTCCGCCGCCGTGAATGACGCACAGACGAATACCGACTTGATGCAGCAATGCTAGTTCTTCCGCCAGCGAAGCCAGATTCTCTTTGTCTTCGGTAACTTTGCCGGAAAATTTAACAACGAAAGTCTTGCCTTTGAACTTTTGAATATAAGGCAATGCTTCGCGCAGTAAATTAAGTTTCTCGTCGTTCATTTCAAAATTTTTGCTAAGATTGCTTTTTGAACGTGCAAGCGATTTTCTGCTTGGTCAACGACCACCGAATTTGCTGAATCAATCACGCTGTCGGTGACAATCACGTTGCGACGAACGGGCAAACAATGCATAAAAATCGCGTCGTTAGTCCACCCCATTTTTGTTTCATCAACAATCCAATCGTTTCTCAAATCTACGCGAAATTCAATATCCTTTTCAGGCGCGCCGTAAAAATTTTTGCTGCCCCAACTTTTCGCATACACGACTTCAACATTTTCAAAAGATGAATTAACGTCGTTGGAAATTTCAACGCTGCCGCCATTTTCTTCGGCTTGATTTTTAATTTCCTGCATCAATTCGTCGTCAAGTTCGAAGCCGCTCGGATGCGCGATTGTTAAATCGTGTCCCATCTGCGCCGTCGCCAACGCAAACGAATTCGGCACCGCCATCGGCAAAGGCTTTGGATGCCAAGCCCACGTCAGCAAAACATTCTTCTTTTGTTTTCCGAACTTTTCCCGAATCGTCAGCACGTCCGCCAGAGCCTGACACGGATGATGCATCGCGGACTCAAGATTGATAATCGGCACACCCGAATATTTCTCAAACGCCGACAAGACGGGTTCTAATCTTTCTTCTTCCCAATTTTCAAGACGCGCAAATGTCCGCACGCCGATTGCCCCGACATATCTTTCAAGCACGCACGCAAACTCTTTTAAATGTTCGGTTTTATCGTCGTCCATCACGACATTTTCCCGATGTTCAAGCGTCCAACTCGAATTCCCGGGTTCTAGAATCACCGCATTTCCACCGAGTTCATAAATTCCGACCTGCGTCGAAGCCCGCGTCCGCAAAGAAGGATTAAAGAAGACGAGAGCAACCGATTTACCGTTCAAAGGTTTCGACAAATCTTCGCCGCGCTTGAAACGCAATGCCGCTTCGAGCAGATTTTCAAGTTCATCACGGGAAAAATCAGATGTTTTGAGAAAGTTTTTCATCTCAGTGCCTCAATCAACAAATCAATCTCTTCAATCTTCACGCACAAAGGCGGAAGCAGACGCAAGACATTCGCGTCGCTCGAAGTTCCGGTGATAATTTTTTTCTCCAAAAGTTTCGCGTGAATCGGCGTGCATTTTTCGTTAAATTCAATTCCGAGCAAACAGCCTTTTCCTCGCACACCGACGATGTTCGGAATTTCTTTCAAGTATCCACGCAGATGTTTCTCAACTGCCATTGCGTTTTCAAGCATTTCATCATTTTCGATTGCTTCGAGCGTTGCAATGACCGCCGCCATTGCCAACATTCCGCCGCCGAAAGTCGTGCCTAAATCGTTAGTTTTGATTTTTGCCGAAAATTTCTCATCGACCAGACACGCGCCCACCGGAACGCCGCTGCCCAAAGATTTCGCCATCGTGATAATGTCCGGCGTAATGCCGCCCGCCAAATCGCTGCCGCCGAAAAACCAGTTTCCGGTGCGCCCAATTCCGGTTTGTACTTCATCAAAAATTAAACAAATTCCAAATTCATCACAAATCTCGCGCAGCCGGACGAAAAATTCCGGCGCGGCTTCGCGCACGCCAGCCATTGATTGAATCGGTTCGAGCATAATCGCGGCAACTGTTTCATCCGCTAAACTGCGCACGCTCTCTAAATTGCCAAACTCGGCACAAACGTGATGCGGCACATTCGGCTTGCCAAGTTTGCGGTATTTGCCAAGAAAAGTGGCGCTGATTGAATCTGCCGTACGCCCGTGAAAGCCGCCTGAAAATGTAACGATTTTTTCGCGTCCCGTCGCCATTCGCGCCATTCGCATCGCGTTTTCATTTGCTTCCGTGCCGGAGTTGCAGAGAAACGCTTTTGTCAAACTTTCCGGCGCAACCGAAACAAGTTTTTCGGCGGCTTGTGCGCGAACGTCCGAATAAACCAGATTTGAATAAAATAGTAATTTTTCCGACTGATTTTTGAGAGATGCGACAACGTGCGGATGGCAATGACCGGTGGCACAAACGGCGTGTCCGCCGTATAAATCAAGATATTTTTCGCCTTCGCTCGTCCAAATCCACGCGCCAACGCCGCGTTCCGCCGCAATGTTCATTTTCGCGTAAGTCGCCAGTTGAAAATGTTCTTCTAATTTTTCGATTTCAGTAAAATTCATTATGTTTTACGGATTGCTTCCGGTAAAAATCAATCCTGTTTTTTCATCCAAACCGCAGATCAAATTCATATTCTGCACGGCTTGTCCGGCGGCGCCTTTCATCAGATTATCAATCGCTGAAAATACGACGATATTTTTTCCGCTCTGACCAAAACCAATGTCGCAAAAATTTGTTGTTTTCACCCAGTTAATGTCCGGTGAATTTTCTACAACCCGCACAAAGAAAGAGTTTTGATAAAACTCTTGATAAAATTTCTTCAATTCTTCGGTTGTCAATTCGTTTTTCGTTTCAACGTAACACGACGCGAAAATTCCGCGCGAAACCGGAAGCGAATGCGTTATAAAAACAAAATCATTATTCCAACCGCCGATTTCCACGAGATGTTGTTTGATTTCGGGAACATGCTGATGCGTGAAAGGCTTGTAGGCGTAAAACGAATTCATTCGTTGCGGGTGATGCGTGTTTGCGGCGGCTTTTGCGCCCGAACCGCTGGAGCCTGTTTTCGCGTCAACGATAATTTTTCCGTCGCTTAAATCGTTTGCAACAATCGGCGCAAGTGCAAGCAATGTTGCCGTCGCAAAACAGCCCGGATTGGCAATATGTTTCGCCTTTTTAATAGCTTCTCGATTCGTTTCAGTTAAGCCATAAACAAATTGTTTCTGCAATTCCGTTGCCGTGTGTTCCAGCTTATAAAACTTTTGGAAAACTTCCGCGTCGCCAATTCTGAAATCTCCCGAAAGGTCAATCACTTTTACATTTTCGGGAAGTTGCGGCACGAGTTTTAACGCTTGTCCGTGCGGCAAAGCGAAAAAAGCGACATCAATGTTTTCAAGTTTTGACAAATCTTCGGGCGTAGGTTCAAATTTTAATTGCGTCAATCCGAACAAATTTTTGTGAATATCCGCAACCGCTTTGCCCGCGTGTTCGTTTGCGGTCACGAGCACGACTTCGACACTCGGATGAAACAGCAGAATTCGCAAAAGCTCGCTTCCACTATAACCAGAACCGCCGAAGATTGCAGCGCGGAGACACGGGAGTGCGGAGACAGAAAGATTTTGATTTGTAAGCTCATTCATTGAATTAGACAGAAAAGTGTTTCTCCCATATTTTATCTACTTGTAAAACCTGCATCTTTTTTTCCTTGATTTTTGCTGCGAATTACACGAATTGCGCGAATAAGAAGGAAAAATAATTCGTGTTATTTGTGTAATTCGCGGCTAATTTCTTAATCCATTTTTCTCAAACGTAACCGTAAGGCATTGAGTTTAATAAATCCTTCCGCATCATGCTGGTCATACGCGCCGGCGTCGTCTTCAAACGTGACGATGCGCTCTTTGTAAAGCGAATATGGCGAGCGTCTGCCCGTGACAATCGCGTTTCCTTTGTAAAGTTTAAGGCGAACTTCGCCCGAAACTGTTTTTTGAGTTTGGTCAATCATCAAGCGCAAAATTTCAAACTCCGGCGCGAACCAAAAGCCGTAATAAATTGATTCGGCAAATTTGACGCTCAAAGAATCACGAAGGCGTCCGACTTCGCGGTCGAGCGTGATCGATTCCAGAGCGCGATGCGCCGTTTGCAAAATCGTCACGCCGGGCGTTTCATAAACTCCGCGCGATTTCATTCCGACAAAGCGATTTTCAACTAAATCGACGCGCCCGATGCCGTGTTCGCCGCCGATGAAATTAAGCGTCGAGAGCAAATCAACCGCGCCGTAAGTTTCGCCATTGATTGCCACAGGTTCGCCTTGTTCAAAAGTCAGGGTAATTTCTTCGGCTTTGTCTTTCGCTTTTTCGAGGGTTTTGGTCAGCAGAAAAATATCTTCGGGCGGCGCCGTCCACGGGTCTTCCAAAATGCCGCCTTCAAAGGAAATATGCATTAAGTTTCGATCGGTCGAATACGGCTTTTCAGCGGTCGCCGTCACATTTATATTGCGCGACGTGCAATAGGCAATTAAATCGGCACGCCCCTTAAATTCCCACTCGCGCCACGGTGCAATCACTTTCACGTCCGGTTTGAGAGCGTAATAGCTCAGTTCAAAACGCACCTGGTCGTTGCCTTTTCCCGTCGCGCCGTGCGCCACTGCGTCCGCACCTTCTTTGGTCGCGATTTCAATTTGCTTTTTAGCAATCACCGGACGTGCTAAACTCGTGCCGAGAAGATAAACTCCTTCGTACAACGCGTTGGCTTTGACAGCTGTCCAGACATATTCTTTCACGAATTCCTCGCGCAAATCTTCGACGTAGAGTTTTGATGCGCCCGTCGCTTTCGCTTTTTCTTCCAAACCGGAAAGCTCGTCGCCTTGTCCGACATCGGCGCAAAAGCAAACTACTTCGCAGTCATATTTTTCTTTGAGCCACAGAAGCATCGCCGATGTATCGAGTCCGCCGGAATATGCGAGAACTACTTTGTTGATTTTCTTTTCCATTTTTTAAGAAGTAAGCAGTAAGCAGTGAGCAGTTTTTTGAATCTTTATCTTACTGCTGAGTGTATTACTGCTCACTTTTCAAATATTTCCCAAACTTTTTTTAACACCGCTTTTTGTTCTTTATGATTGCGTATGGCAATAAAAATCGTGTCGTCGCCCGCAATTGTGCCGACAATTCCTTCAAATTTTTCGCGGTCAATCTTGACGCACGCCGCGGAAGCCAACCCTGCTTCGCATCTCGCAACGATTAAATTTTCGCCAGCCGTTTCCAATGTCTGTAGTCCGAAATTTTCATTTTTCTCTTTTCGCGGAATTGCATAAAATCCATTTGCCTTGATAATTCCAAGCTCATCCAAATCGCGCGAGACGCTCGATTGCGTAACGGAAAAACCGGCTTTTGACAAAAGCTCTGTAAGTTCGTCTTGTGTACCGACGTTTTGCGCTTGAATAAAGTTACGAATTGTTTGCTGACGTTTTTCTTTTATCATTCCTTTAATTTCAAAAATTATCGAGGCGCTGTTTGCATTTAGCAAGTGTTATGCATTAAAGTTGCATAATTGATGCATAGATACATAGCATAAAAATACAGTTGGAAAATGTCAAATGAATCAGACAAATAATTCGCCGGCAAATAATTTGTGGGGCGGAAGATTTACGGGTAAAGCCGATAATAAATTTGTGGAATTCAATCGCTCATTCGGGTTTGATTACAGATTGCTCGCCGCAGACATTCACGGTTGCGCAGCGCATTGCGAAGGTTTGCGCCGCGCCGGAGTTTTAACAGATGAAGAAGCCGACAAAATTCAAAGTGGGCTGCAAACTGTTTTAGAACAAAGCGCGCAATCAAACGAAATTTTTACTGATTCACAAGCTGAAGATGTACATTCTTTTATCGAATCGCGCCTCGTCGAAATTATCGGCGACGCGGGACGAAAACTCCACACGGGCAGAAGCCGCAACGACCAGGTAGCGACGGCTCTGCGAATATGGTTGCGGGAAGAAATTGACGAAATGGCGTCTGATTTACAAAATACGCAGAAAGCATTGCTCGATTTAGCGGAAAAACATCAAACGGCGATTTTGCCCGGCTACACGCATCTGCAGCGCGCCCAGCCCATCTTGTTTGCGCATTGGTGCTTGGCTTATTTCGAAATGCTCAAACGCGACGCGGCACGGCTCTCTGAGGTTCGCGAGCGGGTCAATGTTTTGCCGCTAGGCGCCGCAGCGCTTGCCGGAACTTCCTTTCCGATTGACCGCGAACGCGTCGCAAGTGATTTAGGTTTTGCGACAGTTGCGGAAAACAGTCTTGATGCAGTGAGCGACCGTGATTTTGCAGTCGAGTTTATTCACGCAGCGTCTTTGATTATGATGCATCTCTCCCGTCTCGCCGAGGACATTATTCTTTATGCGACCGTCGAATTTGGCTTTTTTGAGTTGAGCGACGCGGTTTCAACCGGTTCGAGCCTGATGCCGCAAAAGAAAAATCCTGATTCGATGGAACTCGTGCGCGGAAAATCAGCGAGAGTTTTCGGACATCTGACAACTTTGCTGACACTACTCAAAGGCTTACCGATGGCTTATAACAAGGATTTGCAGGAAGACAAGGAAGCTGTTTTTGATACGTCCGATACGACGCGCGATTGCCTAAAGATTACGGCAACGGTTCTGCTAAACCTGCGCGTCCGTGAAGATAAAACACAAGCGGCAGCTGCCAAAGGTTACTTAAACGCTACTGAACTTGCCGATTATTTGTCAAAAAAAGATATTCCTTTCCGCAACGCACACGAACTTGCCGGAAAAATCGTATTACGTGCAATTGAATTGGAAATCGAGTTAGACGATTTGGAATTAAGCGAGATGCAAAAATACTGTCCAAAAATTCAGGTTGACATATTTGATGTTTTGTCGCTGCAGCAAACCTTAAAAACAAAAAATGTCATCGGCGGTACCGCACCGGAAAGAGTTGAAGAGGCAATGCAAAAAGCCAGGTTTTATTTGAAAAATTAACAAGATTATATTTGAAAAAAGTAACGAGGCTGGAAAGTTTTGGCTTAAACCGCTCTAATTCTTCGCGGCGGAAACAAATTTATAGCCGATGCCGCGCACCGTTTGCAAAATAAGCGGGTTTGCCGCGTCATCCTCCAGATACCTTCGCAGG
>JALZOH010000388.1 GCA_030857305.1 Acidobacteriota bacterium | reverse complement strand
TTTCTTATGTCTCGGCTGGAGAAACCAAGCTGTGAAAACATAAGCGTGCGCCAGTATCTTTCAAGACCGGTAATGGGGATTATTACGGGCTGTCCGTTTGCGCCATATACAATCCGGTTATTGTTATCAAGCTGCGGAGCTAACGATCCGTCAAACCTGTAGGAACCGCCGAATCCTTGTGTGGACGATTCTGTAATATTAACGTTACGAAATCCGGCGCCGGTTCTAATTGTGTGATTCTTCAAAGAAAGTGTGGTTACATTGCTTATTTCAGAGCGATTGTAACGGTCTGAAATATTATCGAACGGAGATCCTCCGCCAATAAAAGCTCCGGGTACATCAACGGTAACGCCAAAGTTATTGGATTGTTTTCTATTATGTCTGTTAACGAATTGAAAACGGGTCTCGCTTACCATTCTTTGATTAAGCACAGCCGTTTCAGTCAGATGCACGGCTTGTTCAATGCCGGAAGTTTTGTAAGCGCGTGATAAAAGAGAGAATCCGCCGACGCCTGAGTTGACGGAACTTGATTTGGTAAAACTGTATCGCCCGACCAGCGTATTATTATTGTTCAGCTTTAAATCAAAACGCGGCGTAAAGTTTGTAAACCTTTGCGGTGTTGAAACAGTCGAGCTAAAGGGAACAATGCTTAAGTTCGAGTCGAAAATCTGGGCATTTATCAAGCTATTCGAATCTGTTTTTCCATTTTCAAAATTAAAAAAGAACGAGAGGCGGTTTGGCAATACAGGTCCGCCCAAATAGAGATTGTAATAATTAGATTGATATGGCGTGCTGGTGGCGGCAAAAGGATTTCGTGTGTTTAATTTGTTGTTGTTAAACTCGAAATATGCTCCGCCGTGAAACTCTTCCATACCGGGCTTTGTTAAAATTTCAATGCGCCCGTTTCCGGGTCGGTTAAACTCCGCCGAGTATATATTTTTGTTGATTCTGATTTCTCTAATAGCTTTCTTTGGTGGAATACGACTTCCCGCAAATCCGTCAACGATAACTTCCCCGCCGGTCGAGTTTCCTGACGCGGCAGATAAAGCTTGTAAAGCTGAAGCCAAACCTTGAGGATCTTCAGGCAAAGATTTTAATTCTTCATCCCGCAATACAATGCCGCTAGCATTATTTTCGAGATCTGAATTGAGCGATGTATCAACTGCAACTGTAACTTCCTGTTTATCAAGCTCGTTAACCTTTAATGCTATATTTAAAGAACTTTGCGGTTTATTAACTATCACGTTTACCTGGATTTCGTATTGCGTAAATCCCGTAGATGTCACCTTTAAGATATATTTGCCGGGCGTCAAATCTGTGAAGCGGTAAACGCCGTCCTGATTTGTTCTCACGGTTCGCCGCTGTCCATTTTTATTGGCAAGTACGACATCAGCATTAACGATTACGCCGCCCAGTTCATCCTTAATCTGTCCGCTAAGCGAGCCATTTTCTTTTTGGATTGGTGAAAATGAATTTTTCTCATTTCCTTGTGAATCGAATAATGTTGATTGATCAGAAAGCAAGACTTTATTTTCACTCGCTGCTTTTTTTACTACGTTTGACGAGGTTAAATTTTTTGAAATAGGCGAGCGGTTTGTAGTAGATATCGTTGCCTTAGCTTTATATTGGACGGATGGTTGCGAGCCGGTTATTGGTCTCTCTTTTGCTATGAATGAAAAACTTTCATTTGTTTTGAAAGCCACACTCGATTCTACAAAAATAATTAATTTATTAAACTCGGTTACCGATGCCGCCGATGCACCCTGCCGCGTATTAATTACGACCTCAACAACAGCCGCGCCGTTAAACTCTTTTGCTACTGCTTGAACTTCATCCACGAATGAACCGTGAACTTGGTATGCGGGTTGGAGCCTTGAACGTGCGCTCTTAATTTGAACGACGATTTTGTTATCCAACTGTTTTATACGAAAATTAGTAACCGGTTTATCGCCGGTTATCTCAATTTTAACGGTTCCGCCGGTTTGGCTTAAATTCAACCGCATCAAATTGACAGACAAATTAGCTGCTCCTGAAGAAACAGCGAATAACGCCCAAACAAAAATAACAAAGCCGCTAATACTTAAAAGAAAATTTTTGCGATAAGTATTCATTTGATTTTTTTGAATTTTAGAATCTTGGAAAAACATAATTCACCTGCCAAACACACCTGATTTTTATCAGAATAATAAAATTGATTGCAACTTTCGATTCAACGATAAGCTTTTCTGGGGAGATTACTTAAGAGGCTCTAAAAAGAGTATACGACGAGAAAAGAATAAGTCAAAGATTTTTTTGAGCAACGCTTTAAGTCAAAACAAATCGGATATTTTTTCCGAACTTCTTAGGACACAATTTCTAAAAGTTTATCTTAGGGGATGTTTGCCAGATTAGCTTTCACAAAAAATTCCCAACCGAAAACTCTTCAGCTAGATCGCGCGGTAAAGATGCAAACAGATTGTGTCTCGCATGTTAAGACCCTAACCATTGAGTCATTCGGATGGTTAGTTTTCAAATATTTTACTACTGTCTTATTTCAATGCTTTCGGCATTTGCTGCTGCTACTGTAAAAGTGAAAAACAAAAATGTTTAAACAGCCGAAATAAATTCTATTTGCTCAACTAGAAATATTATTCAAAAGTTTTGAAAGCACTTTTTCGTGGCTAAACGAATTCGCTGAGACCTCGCGCGCCGCTTTGCAATGCTTGTCGTATTCCCTGTTTATCTTTTCGATTCCTTCTAAAGCCTCTTCTTTTGAAGAAAAAGATAAAAGCCCTTTGCCGGTTTCAATAAATTTTGAAAAACCCGTTTCCTGCGTCAGAACCGGACGCCCGCTCGCTAAATAACATGCGCTTCTTTCGCTAAACCATCCGCTTCGGCTCGAAACATAACCGTGTTTGGCGATTGTCCATTCGGCTTTTGAGTTTTGAATAAATTTTTGATACGTCCAAGGCGTGCGTGTCAGGATTAACGGATTTGTTATTTTCCAACCTTTACTTTGCAAAAAATCTCCCGGCGCGGTTTCGCTTCCGAGCGCTAATTCAAATTTTTCCGGCGTCGCTTTCGGTAAATCAGTATATTCATCAAATGAAATGGATTTCATACCAAAAATGCGTCCGTCGTATTCGACCGTTTTATAACTGTTCCATTGCATAACGGTTGTCCAGCGATTATTTTTATTGCCTTTGGTAACTTTCCAAG
>JALZOH010000387.1 GCA_030857305.1 Acidobacteriota bacterium | reverse complement strand
GAAAATTCATACAGTCAGAGAATCAAATCCCGACCCACGATACAATCAACATTTTAACGGCTATGGTTTGGGCTGGAATTTAAGTGATATTAAGGGAAATTTAAGTGTTTCACATACCGGCGGATTACCCGGAATGCTCTCAATCGTCACAATGATTCCTGATTTAAAACTAGGCATTGTAATTTTAACCAATACAGAAAATGGCGGTGCCGGAGTTTTCCGTGCCGCAAGTCAAACTATTATTGACAGCTATTTGGGATTAAGTAATTTCGACTGGATAGAAAAGTATTCCAAAGATTTTCAATCTCGACAAAACAAAGGTGATTCAGTAACAACAAAAGATTGGGAAACTGTTGCCACCGCTAAAAACACACCCGTCAGACGCGAAGATTTCATAGGAATTTATGAAGACAAATGGTTTGGGAAAGTTGAAATATTTTTAAAAGGCAATCAGTTATGGTTTAAATCACTCCGTTCACCCAAATTAAATGGGGCAATGCAATTTTATAAGGCAAATACTTTTGCTATCAAATGGGAGTATCAGGATATGAATGCTGATGCTTTTGCTATTTTTAGTTTAAATGAGGAAGGAAAAGCCCAAAGCATAAAAATGAAAGGCATTTCGCCAAACATTGATTTTAGTTTTGATTTCCAAGATTTAGACCTTCAAAGAATAAAATAACAAGCCGGAAACGATCAAGGTTTGGAAAAAGGAAATTCATATTTCATTAGAGGAAACCGAATGAAATCTCTCAAAGCGCTTATCTTATTTTTACTGTTTTCCAATCTGTTTTTAACTACAATGAACGCGCAAACCGGCGATTTTTCCGCCGCTTACAAAAAATTCAAAGCCGTTTACGAGCAGGAATTAAAACAAGCCGGAATTGTCGGGAGCAGTTTTGTTTTTCTCAAAGACAACAAAATTCTTGTCGAAGATTTTTACGGAATGGCGAATCAGGAAAAGAATCAAAAGGTTGATGAAAACACGATTTATCACTGGGCATCGAATACGAAACCTTTTACGGGAATCGCCATTATGCAGCTCCGCGACCGAGGTTTGCTGAAACTTGATGACTCGATAATCAAATATCTGCCTGAATTAAAAGCGGTTCATAATTCCTTTGGCGATATGAACGACATCACGATTCGTCAACTGTTGAATCACACGGCGGGCTTTCGCAATCCGACATTTCCCTACAAAAACAACAAAGATTGGCAGCCGTTTGAGCCGCAGGATTTCTCGCAAATCGTAGCGATGCTGCCGTTCACAGAAATTCTGTTTAAGCCAGGCAGTAAATACAGTTATTCAAACTTAGGAATCGTTTTTCTCGGACAAATTATCCAACGACTAACGCTCGATGATTACGAAGTTTACGTTGACAAAAATATTCTGAAACCGCTTGAAATGTATCGAAGCTATTTCGACACAACGCCATATCATCTTCTCAAATACCGCTCGCATAGCTATTACATTGAAAATGGCAAACACACAACCGGCAGATTCGACGCAAATTCGGGCATTACGGTTTCAAACAGCGGTCTGAACTCGCCGCTGCCGGATATAATTAAATATCTGAATTTTCTCATCGGCGGCGCGAGCAAAAAGGAAATTTACGACGGCATTTTGAAACGCTCGTCGCTCGAAGAAATGTTTCAACCGACGATTTCCGCCGCTTTGGACGCCAACGGAAACGCCGGATTTTCAACCGACATCGGCTTAATTTATTTCCTCGACCGACAAAACGGCGAAACGTATCTCGGACACGGCGGCGACCAAAACGGATTTATCAGCTACATCGAATTCAACCGGAAAAAACGCACAGCTTCAATTCTCGTTTTTAATACAAACATCATTTTGCCGGAAAACACGCCGCCCGAAAAAGATACGGTCGCAAAATTACGAAAAGCCGTTCGCGGGCTACACGAGAGCGTGAAAAATTAACAGGGATAATTCAATAGAAGCTATCTCAAAAAAGCGAGTTTCAAGAGTTTTAGGCGGAGAATTGTAAATTTATAATTTGCTTCTCTCGGATGTTTGTTTTCTATTTTTGAGATAGCTTCAAGTTAATATTTACGATTTTTCACAATATGAACAAAATGTTTTCTGTTCTCGAAAGCTCGTATAACAAAATTCGGAAACTAACTTCCAAAAACATTAAGTTTTAATTTAAGTCTTAGGAAAAGAAAATAAATTGGCTAATTAAGACTTGATTGAGTATTTCAGAGAAAATACAAATAAAAGTAGTTTACGATAATTTGTTATCTGATACATCTCGATAATTTTTAACTCTAAGATTACACATTCACGCCAAATGTGTAATCTTGATTTCTGATAAAATTTCCGTTAAAATCCGTTTGTGAAAACTTCCGAAGAACTGCAAATTTTAGATGCCGAGAATTTTACGCTCGCGCTCGACGTAAACGCGGTCGTCGAAAGCTGGCTGACCAGAACCGTCAATCCATCATTAAAACGAAGCAACGATATTCGCAATGATAAATCGAAAGCCGTTTTCGATTTTTTTGATTTTTGCGGAAAATCGGCTGAGCAAGTTTTGCCCAGGGACGTCGAAGAATGGCGCTGGAACTTGAAAACGCAAAAGTTGGCTGACGGCACAATTTATAATCGAATTTCGGCGCTCGCGCAATTTTACGAATATTTGCGAAATGAAGTCGGAATGATGAAATTTATTCCGATCAATCCAGCAAAAGTTTCGTTGCCGAAAGCTGGGAAGCCTTTTCAATCGGAAAGCGTCAAGGCGTTATCGCGCGAAGAACTGGGGAGATTGCTCGAAGTTGTCGCCAATCACGCCGCTGACAGGCAACCGGTTCATTTGAGAGATAACGCGTTTTGCAGTTTTATGTGGCTACGGGAAGACGGCGCGCCGAGATTATTAATCTTCGTGGAAACAGTATCGAAATAAAAGACGGCAGATTTTTTATCAAAGCTAAGGTAAAGGGCGGATTTTTCTTAAACTTCGAGCTTGATGACGAAACGACCAAAAATGTTTTGTATGAATATCTTGCCGTCACTAATCGAACTGATATTTTCGGTCAGGACGAACCGCTGTGGCTGCGGCACGACAAAGGCGCAAAATCGAGCAAAAATAAAGGCTTAACTTCGCACGGATTTGTCCGCCGGATGGAAATTTACGCATCGGAAGCCGGGATTTCTCATTTTCATATTCATCGTCTCAGGCATACATTCGCCAAAATC
>JALZOH010000386.1 GCA_030857305.1 Acidobacteriota bacterium | reverse complement strand
CCGTAACCATTATTGGCTGATGTATTTTGAAGTTCAAACGGACGTTCGATGTCAACCGTTTCTACCTGCCTGGGAACGATTTCTCTTGTTTCTTTCATACATACTCTTACGGAATTTTATAAAAAACATTTGGTATACCGCCGGTGATAGCTTTCAAAATACCATTGCGAATTGATTTTATACTGTCATTTGGTACATCGACAATATCGTTAGCTTGAATAATGGGATCAGGGATTTTTTTGCTCTGGATATCTTTTAAATCATAAAATGTTTCAGTTTGTAATGCACCGTCTTTTTCCATTCTCTGAATTCTTACTTTACTGGTCTTTGCTTCCTTCGCCAGTCCGCCTGCCATTGCGATTGCTGTTGTCAAGGTAACTGTTTCTCTTAGAGAGACTTTTTTGGGCTCGACAACGTTACCCACTACATAGGCTTCTTCAGAAATTAGAACAGATACAATATCACCTGGCTCCATCCATGGATTTTGTTTTCCATCCATAACATCATTTAATCGGTAGGAAAGAAATTGAACTTTTTCTTCAGGGTTTTTAACCGTATCGTTTTGTAAACCACACCCTGCTGTATTTCCTAACCGCGCAACCTGAATATATCTCCCTGCGTATTCTACATCCGGACCTTCTGCGAGAGCCAATAGTTCGAGTAATTTCATTTTTCGGTTGAGATAAAAATTTCCCGGTTTTTTCACCGCTCCCATCACGCCGAAAGGTTGTGATTTTTGTTCAGTAACCCGAACTGAAACAAAGGGATTACGCAGATGACTTTTGTAAAGACTATTAATGTGTTCTCGTAATTGCTGTTCTGTTTTACAAGCGGCGACAATCGGCTGGTCGATCCGCGGCATCAGAATTGTTCCGTCCGGACTGACATTTACCGTTTGAGAAAGTTCAGGATGACGCGAAACAAGTATTTCCAAAGTATCTCGAAATCCGATTAAATAATTTTCGTTGGAATTACTATCCCCATTCACGGGTTTGTTAATAGAGGTTTGTTGAATAAGAGCGGCGACATTTTCAGCCGACGCTTTAGAAGGCGGTTCGACAGTTGGGTTTTTCCTGACTGTGACCGGTTCTTTTACCTGAGCAAATATGTTAAGAGCCTGAGAATTAATAAATAATAATGCAAGGCATAAGACGTATACAATCTTTACTGGTTTCATATTGTTTAAACTCCAAAAATTAATTTTTCGACAATTTGGAAGGAAATACAAGTTCTATGATTCGTTACCATTAATAAAAGTTTATCACTGATTATTAAAAATTGTGAAGAACAAGTAATGATTCAATATCTTAGCAAATATCTTAAAAAAGTTGTAGTTTATAAAACCTAAGATTTATTAATAATCAAAAATCACCGAAATTACTGTTGTTGATAAATTTTACTAAATGGCTATGGACAATTTGACCCCGATGCTTCGGCAATATTTTGAGATAAAAAAACAATATCCCGGAACGATACTTTTTTTTCGACTCGGTGACTTTTATGAGCTTTTCAATGAAGATGCGGTCATTGGCGCACGCGAACTCGAAATTACTTTAACCGCCCGGCACAAAGATTCAAAAAATCCGATTCCGATGTGCGGCGTGCCGCATCACGCTGCCCCCAGTTATATTTCACGACTGGTGAAAAAAGGATTTCGAGTAGCAATTTGCGAACAAACCGAAGACGCCGCCAAAGGTATAAAACTCGTCAAGCGCGAAGTTGTACGGGTGATTACGCCCGGCACGGCGATTGACCAGCAATTGTCTGACTCGAAAGAATCAATTTTTCTGGCTTCGGTGTGCGGCGCTGGGGAAACTTTCGGAGTTTCCTTTCTTGAACTTTCAACCGGAGAATTTTTCTCCACTCAAATAAAGGGCACGGATGCCTGGACAAAAATAAAAATTGAAATAGAAAGCTATGCTCCGCGTGAATTGCTATTCCCCGAATCTTTACAAAAATTGATCGAAAGCTCTTTTGAAAATTTGGCAGCTAAAAAATTTGATGAAACCGTTGTTTCGATTTCCCCGCAAAATTCTAAAAAATTTCTGACAACTCTGACGGCGCTTGACGACTGGCTTTTTGAAATTGAAGATTGCGAAAAAACTCTAGAACAACAATTTAATGTGCGTGACCTTTCCGGATTTGGGTTAATGGACAAAAGCGAAGCAGTTCGCGCTTCGGGGGCTTGTCTGCGCTATGCGCTTGAAACGCAGAGGGCTTCAGCCAGGCATATTTCTGAAATTAATTATTCGGAAGCCAATGATTACCTGATGTTAGATCCGGTTACGCTGAGCAATCTGGAAATCGTTCAATCGCGCTCGGCTTCCAAAAAACGCACTTTATTCAGCGTGATCGATCAGACCATCACAGGGATGGGCGGTCGTCTTCTCCACGCATGGCTGCTTCGACCTTCAATGAAAAAAGCGGAAATATCTACGCGGCTGGCAGCTGTATCCGAGTTAATGGAAACTATTTTTCGCGACAAAATCCGCCGCTTGTTAAATGAGATTTCCGATTTAGAGAGACTCGTTGGTCGTCTTAATCTCGGCGTGATTACTCCAAGAGATTTACTGGCGATAAAAGAAACATTGTCGCAGATACCTCAGATAATTGATGAGTTGTCAGATTCTAAATCATTGCTTCTTCAAGTTTTATCTGAAAATATATTTGAGTTGCCGGAAGTTTCAAGTTTAATTTTTAAAGCGATTTCTGAAGATTCTCCAAGTAATATTTCAATGGGCGGCGTAATTCGTGAAGGATTTAATACAGAGTTAGATGAACTGAAAACCGTTTCAAAAAACGCCAAACAGATTATCGCCGCGTTTGAGGACAGTGAAAAACGTCGCACTGGAATACAAAACTTAAAAATCAAGTTCAATAATGTATTTGGCTATTTTATTGAGATTTCAAAGGGTAATGTCGCGCGGGTTCCAGATAATTATGAGCGGAGGCAAACTCTCACCAACGCCGAAAGATATTCGACGCCGGAACTGAGGGAGTGGGAACAAAAGGTTTTGGGCGCCGAAGAGCGTATAAAGGAATTGGAAGTTGCTCTATTTAATGAAGTGCGTCAAGAAGTAGCAAAGGAAACGACTAATTTGCAAGCTACCGCGCGGGCATTGGCAACTTTAGACGCTCTGGCAAGCTTGGCGGAAATTGCGGCGCGTCAAAATTATGTCGCTCCGGTTTTACACGACGGTGATGAAATTGACATCAAGGAA
>JALZOH010000385.1 GCA_030857305.1 Acidobacteriota bacterium | reverse complement strand
ATTTAAAACAATCTAAAAATTAATTTTTAGATTCAAAATGCTTATATTCAATTTCACATAATTACTTGTACAATTTGCTATATACTTTTTTAGCTTGTAACCTATATTTCGCCGTTTACAAAAATGTCGGTTGACGCTGCCGATTTGAAGGAGAAAATTTTGCAACCAAAAGTTCATCAGGGACTACTCACCGCCGACGGTTTTCGCTTTGCGATTGTTGCCTCGCGCTGGAACGATTTTTTGACTTCGAAGCTCGTTGAAGGAGCAATTGACGCGCTCGAACGGCTCGGAGCGGACGAAAAATCCGTCGAAGTTTTTAAGGTTCCGGGTTCTTTTGAATTGCCTCTCACGGCTTTGAAAGTGGCACGAAGCGGCAGATTTGATGCGGTAATTTGCATCGGAACAATTATTCGCGGAGAAACGCCGCATTTTGATTTTGTTGCCGGCGAGTCGGCAAAAGGCGTCGCTCAAGTCGGAACGCAAACAGGCGTCCCCGTTTTACTCGGAATTATAACGGCTGATAATCTGGAACAGGCAATTAACCGCACCGGTGTCAAAGCCGGAAATAAAGGATTTGAAGCGGCGGTATCGGCAGTCGAAATTGTCAATTTGTATAAAACAATGGACGGCGGTGAAAGTATTGGCAAAGAAAAGGTTTTTCCGCACGTCGTTTGATAAATAAAAAAGGATTATGGGAACACGGCGTAAAGCGCGTGAATGCGCTTTGCAAATGTTATTTGCGGCAGATGCTGCCAAAACGCAGGAAGGCGTTTTGACGCGCAATTTCTGGAGCGAATTCGGCGAACCGAGCCTTGACGAAGCAACGCGTGATTTCGCCGATCAATTAGCGCTTGGCACGTTGAAGGAAGTTGCCGCAATCGACGAAAAAATACGGACACGCGCCGAGCATTGGCGAATTGAGCGAATGGCGATTGTTGACCGTAATGTTTTGCGCCTGGCGGTTTACGAATTTTTATACGAGAAGACACCGCACACGGTCGTAATCAACGAAGCCTTAGAAATTGCCCGCCGTTTTTCCACCTTTGAAGCAACCCAATTTATAAATGGCATCTTAGATGCTATCAAGCATGATTTGGAAAAAGATTCCCCACCTGAAAATCCTGAACCTGACGACAAAAATTTAAGTGAAAAAACCCACGCTTCATCACCTTAATCATTTCTCAATTTACTTCCAACAAACGCTAGCCGCTACACCTTCTTTTATCAAACCTAATTTTTTGTTTTATTTTTTCACTAAAAGATGAAAAATCGAACATTACTTTCTCAATTAGTGACTCGCCTATTAATCATCTTCCTACATTAGTTATTTATATTTAACCGTTTATACGATAAAATCGTTTTTAATCAAACAAGTTTCAAACCGAGGTTATAAAAAGTGAGCGAAAAAACAACAAATTTATCCGAATTTATCAACGAAAGTTTCGGCGCAAACGCCAGTTATGTCGAAGGTTTATTAAGTCGTTTCCAAAATGATCCGAATTTAGTCGATGAATCCTGGCGAACTTATTTTAGCGAATTATTAAACGGCGGTACTTCCGCGGCGACCAAACAAAATAGTGCAGAAAACGCTGCCGCCGTCCAAGCTCCCGAAAATAAAATTGCTAATAGACAAATCGCTGTTGTGGACGAGGCGCAAAGCTCAACTCCTGAAAAAAAACCTGTAAATGCCGGCGTGTCCGGCGCGGATGTGGAAGTAAAACCGATTACGGGAGCGAGCAAAAAAATAGTCGAAAATATGGAGCAGAGCCTCACTGTTCCGACGGCAACTTCTCTGCGCCGCGTTCCCGTCAAGGTTTTGGAAGAAAACCGGCGCCTCGTCAACGAACATCTGCAAACATCGGGTCGCGGCAAAGTTTCATTCACGCATTTAATCGCCTGGGCAATCGTCAAATCAATCAAAGAATACCCGCAGATGAATTTTGGTTACGGACTCGTTGACGACAAACCATCACGCCTGCAGAACGAAAGTATCAATCTCGGCATTGCGATTGATATCGAGAAAAAAGACGGTTCGCGTAGCCTTCTTGTCCCGAGCATTAAGGGAGCGAACCGGATGAATTTTGCCGAATTTTTCGTCGCTTACAACGAAACGGTGAAAAAGGCGCGTGAGGGAAAATTGACGATCGAAGATTTTCAAGGCACGACGGTTTCGCTGACTAATCCCGGAACAATCGGCACGGTAGCGTCGAACCCGCGTTTGATGAGCGGGCAGGGAGTAATCATTGCGACCGGCGCGATTGAATACCCGGCGGAGTATCAGGCGATGACTTCCGGCTCGCTTTCACAAATCGGCATCAGCAAGGTTTTAACGCTTACCTCAACTTATGACCACCGCGTCATCCAGGGCGCGGAGAGCGGTTTGTTTCTGGCAAAAATTCACGAACTCTTGATTGGTGAACACGAATTCTACACGGAAATTTTCCGCGATTTGGAAATCAGTTTTCCGCCGCTTCGCTGGGCGACTGATTATAATCCGTCGCTGCTCGGCGTGGATCATTTCCGCGAACAAACCGAAAAACAGGCAAAAGTGCTGGAACTTATTAATGCCTACCGGACGCGCGGACATTTGCTTGCTGATATTGACCCGCTCAATATGACTTCGCATTTTGCTTCCGACCTCGATTTGGAAAATTTCCGTTTAACAATTTGGGATTTAGACCGCGAATTTATTACCGGCGGTTTGCACGGAACAAACATCGCCACCCTGCGCGAAATTTTAGGCATTCTGCAGAAGGCTTACTGCGGAAAAGTCGGCATCGAATACCGACACATTCAAAGTAAAGAAGAAAAGAACTGGCTGCGCGAAAGAATCCGCCAGCAATTTGTCGATGTTGTGCCGCTCATCCCGGAAACGCAAAAGGAACTGCTGCAAAAGCTCATCGAAGCCGAGCAGTTTGAACAGTTTCTTCACCGCAAATATCTGGGACAAAAACGCTTTTCGCTTGAGGGTACGGAAACGGTTATTCCGCTTCTCGACCAGATGGTTGAAACGGCAGCGACACGCGGCGTCGAAGAAATCTTTATCGGAATGGCGCATCGCGGGCGGCTCAACGTGTTGTCGAATATTGTCGGCGATCCTGAAAAAGGCGATATGGCAGAGCGTATCTTCACCGTTTTTGAAGGCACTTCGCATCCGAATTTTCCGGCTGATGAAGGCGATGTCAAATATCATCAGGGTGCAACCGGCAGACGCCAAACGAAAAGCG